>CANNKR010000001.1 GCA_947504615.1 Gemmatimonadota bacterium
AGGACAGCGAAAAAGCCAAAGGGGGTGTGGCTGCCAGTATGGCTTGCCACACCCCCTTAAAGGGTTTTGCCGTTCTCCGCGGCCCTCTGCGCACCTCCGGTCTCCGCGTTGAACGAACGAATCCCCGCGTTGAAAAAACCGGTCTCCGTGTTGAACGAACGAATCCCCGCGTTGAAAAAACCGGTCTCGGCGTTGAACGAACGACCTACGCGCGCTCCAGCACTTGTCGCACCAGCAGCGACCCGCCGATCAGTGCCACCAGCGCAAAGGTGAACCACTGGATCGCGTAGCTCTTGTGCGAGCCGTCGTCGAGCACCGGTTCGCCCAGCCGCACCGGGCGCGCCACGTTCCGGGCGCTGTCGGACGTCAACACCAAATAGTAGGGCTGAATCGCGGAGCCCACGCGCGTCGCCACGGCCGCCGAGTCCAGCGTGCGCACCAGGCGCTGCGCCGGCGGCAGTGGGGCCGTCTCGCGTCCCATCCACGTTTCGGCGTAGCCTACCACGGTCACCGTGTCGCCTTCGTGTTCGCGCCATTTGGTGAAATCGATGGTGCGGGCATCGGGCGAGTACACCCAGCCGCGGTTGACCATGACCACTGTGTCGTTGGCCAGTCGGAGCGGAGTCAGGACATGCACCCCGGGCGACCCTTGGCTGCTTCGGGTGGCCAGCGCCACCTCGGCGGCGAAGTCGTAAACGCCGCGTGCGCTGACGCGGCGGTAGTGTCCGACCCCTGAATCGGCTGAGAGCGACGTCACCACGACTGGTGGCGCGGCCAGGCGTTCTTCGAGGTGCGCATTGTACGCGCGCCGTTCGCCGAGCCGGCTCAGTTGCCATGCCCCCAGCCACGCGAACAGGGCCGCGCCGGCGAGGGAGAGGATGATTGGGATGAGGGCTTGGCGGGTGAATCGCATGGACGTTCTGCAAGCTAACCGCGACGTCTCCGGCAGGCATCGCCGGGCCGCTTGGAGGGCGCTCACCCCGCATTTCGGGACAAAATGCCGTTTTCTGCTATAATGAGTGACCCAAATCACATAATATTGTGACAAATTGCCCTCGCGAGACTGGGTAAGGCACCCTACCTTACCAGCCTGTATGGCTTCCCCCTCCCCTGCTCGCCGACTCGCGCTATTCACAGGACTGCTCACTGCAGTCCTGATCAGTTGCGGTCGTGAAATCACCGGCCCCGGCTCGGTGACGGTGAATGCGTTCAAGCGCGTCGCCGCATTCTCGTTCAGCCCGCAGTACGAAACGGCAGTGCCCAGTTCAGCGTTGCACGCCGCGCTCACGCAGGTCGCGTTCGAGCGGGTACGCATTACGCTGCGGCGCGAAGACGGCACCATCGCGCTCGACACGGTGGTGGACTTTCCCGCCGGCGCCGATTCGCTGACGCTCTCGCTCGTGGTGCCGCTGGCGGCCAATGCGCCGGCCAGCGGCGTGCCGCTGAGCCTGAACCTTGGCTATGTGAATGCCGCCGGTGATACCGTATTCAAGGGCGGCCCCTTTCCCGTGACGGTCACGCCGTCCACGGGAGGTGCACCGCCACCGCCCGTGCAGGTTCCGGTGCATTACACGGGTACGGGGGCCAGTGCGGCGTCGGTCGTGATCTCACCGAAGACCGTGAACGGCACGGCGGGACAGACCACCACGTTCAGCGCACAGGCGCTTGCATCCAATGGGCAGGTGATCGCCGGCACGCCGGTGGTCTTCACCAGTTCCAACGCCGGCATCGTTCGCGTGAATGCCACCACGGGGGCCGCCGACCTGCTGGGGCGCGGCACTGCGCGTGTGTATGCCCAGTTGTTGACCGGCCTCATCGACAGCGCCACCGTCTCGGTGATTCTGCCAGCTGCGCGTCTCGAACTCGTCTCGGGCAGCGCGCAGACCGCGCCGGCCAGCACGACGCTGCCGCAGCCGGTGATTGCGCGGGTGCTTGCCTCCGACGGCGTGGCCGTGTCAGGGGTGACGGTGACATTTGCCGTCACATCGGGCGGCGGATCGGTGACCCCGGCGACCGCGGTCTCTGCGGCCGACGGGTCGGTGAGCGCTTCATGGAAGCTCGGCAGCACCGTGGGTGCCCAGGCGCTGTCGGTCAGTGCGGCGGGGCTGACGGGGTCGCCGCTGGCGGTGAGCGCGACGGCATTGGCAGTGACGCCGACGAAGCTCGTGATGGTTGCACAGCCGGCCAATGGCGCGGCCGCTTCCGCGCTCGGCGCGGTGTCGGTGGCCGCCCAGACGGCTGACGGGGTGACGGTCACGGTGTTCACCGGCGACGTCACGGTGGCGCTTGGTGCCAATCCCGGGGGCGCAACGCTCGGCGGCACGACGACGGTGAAGGCCGTGAATGGCATTGCCACGTTCTCTGGCCTGACGCTGAACAGGCCGGGATCGGGATACACGTTCGTGTTCGCCAGTACCGGTTTGACGAACGCCACCTCGTCGTCGTTCAACATCGTCGCCGGCAATCCGGCGAAGCTCGTCTTCTCTGGGATGCCTTCGTCCGTTGACGTCGGGATCGCCATTGCACCGCCCATTGTGGTGACCGCGCTGGATTCCGACGGGAATACTGTGACGTCGTTCACCGGCGCTGTCACCGCGGCGCTCGGTGCCAACCCGGGCGGCTCGACCCTCTCGGGCACTCTCACTCGCACGGCAGTTGCCGGTATCGCCACGTTCAACGACCTGTCCGTCAACAAAATGGGGTCGGGCTACACGTTCACCGCATCGGCCACGGGCTTGGCAAGCGGTACGAGCGCGGCGTTCAACGCGATGCCGGGGGCGCCGGTGGCCATCTCGCTGGTGACTGGCGGGGGCCAGACGGCAGTTGCTCTTTCGACTCTCGCGCCTGTGGTGTTGAAGGTGCGCGACGCCCTTGGCAATGGCATCGTCGGTGTGACGCTCACGCTGGCCGTCGCCACTGGCGGCGGTTCACTGGGCGCGGCGACGGCTGTTACGGACGCAGACGGCGTGGTCACGGTGATGTGGACGCTTGGCGCACCGAATGGCGCGCAGAGCATGACCGCTTCGACCGCGGGCCTTTCGACTTTGACTGTCACGGCCACTGCGACCGGCGGTACGACGGACCAGCTCGTCGTGACGACGGCACCCGGCACGACGCAGACGGCGGGCGTGGTGTTCACGCCGGGCGCGTTGGTAGCGTACAAGAATGCGGCCGGCGTATTGCAGACGGGCTTTACGGGCGCGGTGACCGCGAGCGTACTGAACGGCCCGGCCGGCGCCACGCTGCTCGGGACGACGACCGTGAACGCCGTGAATGGCGTTGCATCGTTCAGCGCGCTGCGCGTGAACAAGGCCGGCACGTACTCCCTGCAGTTCAGCACGAGCGGCGCAGGCAGCGGCAGCACGGCGAGCTTCACGGTCCTCGCGGCCGCGGCCAAGATCATCGCGGCCGACAGCGGTCAGGCGCAGACCGGCACCGCCGGCGCGACCTTGGCGCAGCCGCTGGTCGTGTTGGTGACCGATTCGCTGGGCAACCCGATCGCCGGACGCAGCATCACCTGGGCGGTGGCCACCGGCGGCGGGTCGGTGGACTCGACGACGACGGTGACGAATGCGGCAGGACGCACGCGAGTGCGTCTCACACCGGGCGTCGGCGCGAACAGCGTGACGGCGACGAGCGCGGGGCTTGTCGGGTCTCCGTTGACGTTTACGGCGACCGGCACCGGCAGCATCGCGACGACAACCGTCACGCCTCACCTCGATACGATCGTCTCGTTAGGTGCGACCTTCGCGCTGGCGGCGCAGGCACGCGATGGTGCAGGCAGCCCGATGTCGGGGACGTTCACGTGGGTCAGCCGCAAGCCCTCCGCCGTGACGGTCAACAGTGTCGGTGTCGCGACCGCGATAACGTCGAGCGACTCCGCCTGGGTCGTCGCGACGGAAGCCGGCGGCACGAAAGACTCGGCGCTGATCGTGGTGCAGCAGCGCGTGGCGACGATCAACGTGACGCCCGGGACGCGCAGCATCTACAAGACGCGCAATTACGCCTTCACGGCGACTGCGGTGGACGGCATGGGGAACGTGATGCCTGGCATCACGGCATTCACATGGTCGTCAGTCACGCCCTCTGTGGCGACCGTCGATACGGCGGGCAAGGTCACAGCCGTTGCGCTGGGCAGCACGCAAGTGCGCGCGGTCAACGGCGCGATCACGGGCGTCACCACCGTCACCGTGCGCACGCCGATCACGCGCATCATCGTCGGGCGCGATTCTCTGGGGGTCCCGGTCACCGACACGACGTCCCTGACGTCACTTGGCGTTGGCCGGTACTTCCGGGCCGAGGCGCGTGACACCCTGGACGCAGTGATGACCGGTGTGACGTTCGCGTGGTCGTCGGACAACGGATCGGTGGCGATGATGGATTCCATCACCGCGACGCGGGCACGCGCATTGTCGAACGCGAACGGGTCCACGAGGATCTTTGCCACGGCCGAGGGCGTCAACACGTATTTCGCACCACTCAAGGTGCAGCAGGTGCTCGCCGCCATCGAGCTCACGCCGACGCCCGACACCATCGGCGTCACCGGCACGGTGCAGCTCACCGCCCGAGGCAAGGACGCGAACGGACGTTATATCTCGGGAGGCAGCTTCACGTACGCGTCGGGGACGCCGGCGATTGCCACCGTGTCCGTGGTCGGCGTGGTCACCGGCATCGCGCTTGGTACGGCGAACGTCACGGCGACGAGCGGCGCGATCACTTCGAACAACGCGGTGATCGAGGTCAGCACCACGGTGCCGCCGAGGATCTCGTTCGGCCGGGACACGCTGACGGTCGGTCGTGGGGCCAGCACGTCGATCCCGATCTTCCTGAGCCGGCCCAACACGTCGGCGGTGACGGTCAACCTCGCCGCGCGTGACACGAATGCCTACTTCTCGGTGGCAAGCGTCAGCATTCCGAGCGGAACGACGGCCGTCAATGTGACGCTGAACGGCCGCAATGCCGGCACGACGCAGATCTACGCCACCGATGGCGGTGGCGGCGGATTCAGCGGCGACACGGCGGCCGTCGCCGTGCAGGCCAACATGCGCATCGCGCAGACCTCGTGGTCGCTCAATGCCACCGACCAGGTGGCGTCGCAAGTGCTGCTCTCCGACCCGTCGCCGGCCGGCGGCACGTTCGTGACGTTCACGTACGGCACGGCTGGACGCGCGCAGGTCTCGCCCGATCCGGCGTTCATTCCGCAGGGACAGCTGGCGTCGAACATCGTGATCACCGCACTCGGCTTGACGAGTGGATCCACGACGATCACGCCTGTGGCGACGGGGGTCAACGGCACGGCGTCGACTCTCAACATCTCCGCGCCGGTGCTGACCATCAGCGCCGGAGCCGCCGCGACGCTGGGTGCCGGGCAGTTCGAGGGCAACTGGTACGTGTATACGCCGCAGTACGTGAGCGTCGCCCTGCCGCTCACGTACACGAGCAGCGACACGAGCAAGGTGACGGTCGCTCCGCTCGCGGGCTCCATTCCCGGCGGCCTGTACTACCAGTACTTCACGGTCAGCGGCAAGGCGCCGGGCACAGCCAGCGTCATCGTCTCGGCGCCGGGCTGGAAGCCGGACACGCTGTTCATGACCATCTCCTCGCCGCGCACGATGATCTCCGGCACGACTTCGCTCAACACGACGTCGCCGGTCACATCGCTGACGGTGTACGCCACCGACTCGGCGGGCACCGCGCGCAATCGCACCAGTTCGCTTGCGCTGACCATTAGCTCCAGCGACACGAGTGTCATCCAGATCATCGACAAGACGCCGACTATCGCGGCCGGACTGTACTACGCTGGCGGTATTCGTTACCAGCCCGGCGGCGCGGGCGGCACCGCCTACGTCAAGGTCGTTGCCGGGGGGCACCGGCCGGACTCGATGCTGGTCACGGTCGTCGGCCCGAAGCTCCAGTTCAGCTGGAACGCCAACCAGGTTGGCACGGGACAGTACGAGCCGAACGTTTACGTCTACACGCCGAACAACGTCGTGAATCCGCTGACCGTCACGCTCGCGAACTCAGGCAGCACGAAGGCCACGATTCCCGCTTCGGTGACGGTTACAGCGGGAAGCTCTTACGTGTACTTCAATGTCTCCGGCCTCGACACCGGCGTCGTCACGTTCATCGCGACAGCCCCGGGGTATCAACCCGACACGGCGACCTACCGGATTTCGAGCCCGCGCGTCACGCTCAGCGGTGGCGGCACGTTCAACAACTTCCGCGCACCGACCGGGTTCACCGTCTACTCCACCGACAGCGCCGGGACGGCACACTACCGCACCGCACCGCTCGCCTTCACGCTGCGCTCCACGAACACGGCGGTGCTCACCGTCGACTCGGCCACCGCGACCATCGCGGCCGGTCTCTACTATCACAACACTGCGCGTGTGAGCTTCATCGGCATCGGCACAGCGTACCTCGTCGCGGAGGCGCCCGGACACCGGCCCGACTCGGTGCTCTACACCGTACAGACGCCCAAGCTGAATTTCAGCTTCACCAGTGGGTTGCTCGGCCGGCGGCAGAGCACCACCGCGACGGATTACTACGTGTATACCCCTGACTCGCGCGCGGGTAGCGTTCCGGTGACGATCACCCAGACGCGACCGAGCTCGGACTCACTGACGGCCACAGCGCTGACGATTCCGGCAGCGAGCTACTACGCGTACTTCGGCGCGTTTGGGCTCACGCCCGGCGTCGACACGCTCATCGCCTCGGCGTCCGGGTACCTGCCCGACACCGCGTTCATCCGTGTTGGGCCACAACGCCTGACCGTCAGCGGCCTGCCGGGCACGGCGCTCACCACGAGCCCGTCAGGGAGCGTCACGGTGTACGCAACGGACAGCGTCGGCAATGCGCATTACTCCATGGACACGGTGGTCGTCCGCGTTACGTCGAGCGACACCACGGTGATCAAGCCGACGCTGGCGTACGTACGAATTCCGAAGGGGCTGTACTACATCAGCGCCGGCTATTCGTACTTCGGGCCGGGCACCGCCAGCCTCACGTTCACCGACTCTGCCGGTTCCGGTTACGGCTCGGTGACCACCAATAGCGTCACCGTCACCGGCCCGTCGCTGATCTTCAGCAACACCAATGCCATGTACGGCATGCGGCAGCGCGGTGGCACCAGCGACTACTACGTCTATACCCAGAACAACGTCGCCTCGAATACCACGGTGAATCTGGTCAGCACCGACACGCGCGTCGCCACCGTGCCGGCGTCGGTAACGATCCCGGCGGGCTCGTATTACGCGTACTTCACGATCACCGCGCAGGACACCGTCGGCACCATCCAGGTGCAGGCAACCGCTGTCGGTTTCGGTCCGCCGACGCCCATCAACGTGCAGGTGACGCAACCCAAGTTCACCTACAGCATCAACACCAGCGCGCGCACGACCCAGGGCCCGCAAACGATCACCGTGTACGCCGCCGATGCCAACGGCACCGCGCACTACGCCACGGAAAACGTGACGGTCGATCTGGCGTCATCGAGCGGTGCCGTGGCGAGCCTCGATTCATCCACCGTCACGATCCTCGCCGGGAACTACTACCACAACACGTCGCATTGGCTCCCGGTGTCGGTGGGCAGCGCGCAGATCTCGGCTACCGACGCCCGCGCCGCGATCTACAAATACAACCCAGCCACCGCCAACGTCGCGGTGACGACCCCTAGCCTGAGCTTCAGCTGGAACGTTTTTACACTGGGGCTTGGCCAGTACGTCGATAGCAATTACGACGGAAGTTTCTACGTCACCACGCCAGACTACCAGGCGGTACCGCTTCCTGTCACGCTGTCGCACGTTGGCTCGGCGCGCACAACGACGCTCGCCAGCGTGACCATTCCGGCGTCGAGCTACTACCAGTACATTCGGCTCACCGGCGCGGCGATCGGCACCGATTCGCTCATCGCGACGACGGCGTCCCCGCTCCATAACGCCGACACGGCCTTCACGGTCGTCGGCCTCGGCCGCATCAACAACATCCTGAGCTGGCCCTCCGCGTCCATGCGCGTCGGCGACTCGGTCGCGGTGACCCTTCGCACCCTTGACCCCAATGCGGTGAGCGTTCGGCGCGTCGCCGCCGCGACGACCTTTGCGCTCGCGCCCAACGCAAACATCGAGTTCCGTTCGGGTGGCGCCGGAAGCACGACGATCACCAGCGTGATCGTGCCGGCCGATGGATCGCAGGTCACGTTCTACGTCAAGGCACTCGCGAGCGGCAGCGGAACCTCGACCATCACCAATGCGAATTACAACACCTACCTGCCTCCTGCCGTGACGGTGATCCCATGATGAGCACCCAGATGCCGCCGCGAACCGTTGCGATGCGCACCGCGGTGATCACGCTCGCGCTGGCATCGGCCAGCATCCTCGCCGCACAGGGCGTCCCAATTGCAACGCGAGCCCCGCGCGACTCGCAGCCCGCGCTGCGCGTGCCCGTGTCGCCCAGTCGCCCGCCGTCTGCGGTGGCCCCGCGCGGGCCGGCCCGAGCCGTGCAGGCGCGTGCCATCGCGGACTCGGCGCCACGGACCATGCAGTCGCCCAGCCTGCCCGTCGACTCAGTGCGGCCCGCACCGGTCCCGCTCAACGTCATCGATCCGCGCCGGGCGCCTCCGGCACAGGCGGCACCGCCCACCCCGCGCTCAACCCGCGCCATCGTCGCAGAACCGCGTGTCGCGCCGGCCTCCGACGTCCCGCCCGCCAACGCCACAGCGCGGTGCAAGGACGGCACGTTCCTGGTCGCTCCGGTCGAGCAGAGCAACTGCACCGATCACGGCGGCCTCGCGGTGGTGTTTCCTCAGCATCAGGTACCGAGACGCCCCCAGCCGTAGGTTCCACGCCCCATCCGACTACGCGCGGCCTGTGACCCACGTCACAGGCCGCATTGGCTTTGGTCACTCGCGAGGCAGGGCCGACCCCCGTACCTTATGGGGCGGTTGACGAATCCTTCGGCCCCCCTCGCTGGCGCGATGCCATTAGGGATTCGTCCTCTAGGTAGTCCACATTATTGATGAGCGCGGGATGCCGACGGCGGCAGCCCGCGCGTAGCCCGCATCCGCTCAATGACACACTCCACGCCTCCCGCCCGCCGCCTCGCGCTCGTCGCCGGTCTGCTCACTGTCGCGCTCATCAGCTGCGGCAGAGAGATCACCGGCCCCGGCACGTCGCCGGTGAACGCGTTCAAGCGCTTTGCTGCGTTCGCGTTCAGCCCGCAGTACGAGACGGTGGTGCCGAGTACGGCGCTGCAGGCGGCATTGACGCAGGTGGCGTTCGAACGCGTGCGCATCACGCTGCGCCGCGAGGACGGCACCATTGCGCTGGACACGGTGGTGAGTTTCCCCGCCGGCGCCGATTCGCTGACGCTCTCGCTCATCGTGCCGCTCGCGGCCAGCGCGCCGGCCAGCGGCGTGCCGCTGACCCTGAACCTCGGCTATGTGAATGCGGCCGGTGATACGGTGTTCAAGGGCGGCCCCATTCCGGTGACGGTCACGCCGTCCACGGGCGGCGCCCCACCGGCACCCGTGCAAGTCCCGGTGCACTACACGGGCACGGGATCCAACGCGACGGCGGTCAGTATTTCGCCAAAGAGCATCACTGGATTAGCAGGACAGTCCAACGCGTTCACGGCGCAAGCACTCACGGCGACGGGCCAGGCGATTCCCGGAACTCCGATTGTCTATACCAGTTCGAACGCGGGCGTGGTGCGCGTGGCCAACCCATCATCCGGCGCCGCGGACTTCATCGGGCGCGGCACGGCGTTTGTCTACGCGCAACTGCTCACCGGACCCAAGGACAGCGCCGTGGTGACGGTCACGCTGCCTGCGTCGACGCTCGCACTGGTGTCTGGCAGCAATCAGACGGCATCGGCGGGCTCCTCGTTGCCGCTGCCAATCGCGGCCCAAGTGCGCGCAGTCGACGGGATCGGCGTGGCGGGCGTCACCGTTAACTTCGCTGTGGCCTCCGGCGCGGGGACCATCACGCCGTCCAGCGCCATCTCCGCGTCAAACGGCCAGGTGAGCGCCAGCTGGAAGCTCGGCACGACCGCGGGAGCGCAGTCGATGACGGTGTCCGCCCCAGGACTCAGCGGATCGCCCATCACGGTGAACGCCACCGCGCTGGCACTCGTCGCGTCGAAGTTGGTCATGACGACGGCGCCCTCCGGTGGCAAGGCGGGGGGCGTGCTTCCCGTTACGGCAGTCACGGCCCAGGATGCGCTCGGCAACACGGTAACGACGTTCACGGGTGACGTCAGCGTCGCCCTGAGCACCAACCCGGGCAGCGCCACGCTCGCCGGCACCACGACAGTGAAGGCCGTCAACGGCGTGGCAACGTTCGGCACGCTGACCCTCAATCGACCCGGCACCGGCTACACCTTCCTCTTTACCAGCAGCGGACTCTCGAGCGTCGGTTCGACTTCCTTCGACATCGCGACGGGGGACGCCGCGAAACTCCTCTTCGGGGCGATGCCCTCCACGGCAGACGCGGGGATAGCCATCGCACCGGCCATCCAGGTCACGGCACAGGATTCCGCCGGGAACACGGCGACGTCATTCACCGGCGCAGTCACTGTGGCGATCGGCGCCAACCCCGGCGCCTCCACGTTGGGCGGCACGGCGACACGCACCGCCGTCGCGGGCGTCGCCGCCTTCAACGATCTGGTTCTGAACAAGAAGGGAATCAGCTACTCGCTGCGCGCGTCGTCTCCCGGGTTAAGCGACGGCGTCTCGAACGCGTTCAGTATCTCCCCAGGCACACCAGTTGCACTCGCGGTGGTGAGCGGAAACGCCCAGTCGAAACCGGCCGGTAGCGTGCTGGACGTGATTACCGTGCGCCTGCGGGACGCGCAAGACAACGGCATTGAGAGCGAGCGCGTGGCATTCGCCGTCACAGGTGGAGGCGGCGTGCTTTCTGCCGCAAGCGCACTCACCGATGCATCGGGCTCCGCAAGCGTAGCCTGGACCATCGGCACCGGTCCGCAAACCATGACGGCGACGTCAGGCACGCTCGCCCCCCTCACCCTGACCGCCACCGCCACGGCACCACCGGGCGGGACCGCCACACAGTTGGTCATCACGCGCCAGCCACGGACGAGTTCCGCCTCCGGCGCTCTTGACACCGTCATCGTGACGGCCAAAGACTCCAGCGGAAGCGTCGCCGCCAGCTTCACGGGCACCGTGGCGATGGGCATCGTGAGCGGGCCAGTCGGCGCGTCGGTCATCGGACCAACGTCGCTGAACGCCGTGGCCGGCATAGCCTCGTTCAACGGCATCGCGTTCGACAAGGTGGGAAGCTACATGCTCCGGTTCGCGTCGAGCGGGTTG
Source organism: Gemmatimonadota bacterium (assembly GCA_947504615.1). Lineage (GTDB taxonomy): Bacteria > Gemmatimonadota > Gemmatimonadetes > Gemmatimonadales > Gemmatimonadaceae > PNKL01. The sequence continues at coordinate 11,324 of CANNKR010000001.1, forward strand.
TCGAACGCGACGACCGGCTTCGTCACGGTGACCGCAGGCCCGGCGAAGAACATCGTCGCGGATTCCGGCGTGAACCAGACGGGCCCCACCAGCCAGGCGCTGCCCATCCCGCTTGTTGCGCGCATCACCGACCAGTACGGCAACAAGGTGACGGGCGCGAGCGTCTCGTGGGCCGTAGCCTCGGGCGGCGGCACGCTCTCTCCCACCACGACCGTCTCGGACACGGGCGGCCGGGTGCGCGCGCAGTGGACGCTGGGCGGCACCGTCGGCACACAGAGCGTGACGGTGTCGAGCACCGGGCTCACGGGCAGCCCGCTCACCTATACCGCCACGGCCACGGCCGTGGCCAGCGCCTATGCGTCGGTGGGTGTCGGCGGCAGCTGGGACAACCCGGCGTCGTGGTCGCCCGCGGGCATTCCCGGCATTCTCGACGACGTGACCATCGGGCTGAGCACGTCGATCGTCCTGACGGCAACCGCCGCAGTGCACACGCTCAACATCACCGGCGGCACGCTGGACCTCGGCGCCAACGAACTTAAGATCGGCGGCAACGTCGCGGCCGCTTCGGCGACCATCAACGGGATCGGCAAGCTGTCGATGACCGGCGGGGGAGCGCGCACGCTGTCGCTCGCCCAGGTCAGCAACCTCTATGTCGACACCAGCACGGTGGTGTCGCTGGGCTCCAACGTCACCGTCACGGGCAACGTCGCGGGTACCGGCAACGTCTCCGTGGCCGGCCAGCTGTGGCCCAACGGACACACGCTGACTGTCTCCAACACCAACGCCCCGTCATACGGCAGCCAGCTGAGCATCTTGCCCACGGGCAACCTGAAGATGACGCTGCCGGCCGACAGCGTCCTGGCCTACAACGCGGACTTTGGCGGCGTAGCGAGCGACACGTCACTCACGGCCGGCTTCCTCCGCCTGGATAACAGCTTCTCGCAGTCCGGTGATGCGAAGTCCTTTGCGCCCACCGGAACGCACGTCACGTCGCTCAAGGCCACCGCCTTTAACAATGCCCTGCGCGCCATCACCGAAACGGCCGTGCCCACCCGCACCCGCCGGAGCATGGCGTTCAACCTCCTGCAGTTTGCCAACCCGGGATACACGGCATCGCATTTCAACATCCTGCGACTCGACCAAAACAACTTCTCCGTGGACCTGGGATCGAACGTGTATGCCAACCGCGTCGTCACCGGCGACACATTGCGGACGCGGACGGTGTCCGGTTCGGGAAGCACATTGTTCATGAAGGACGGCAGCCTGGTGAATCTCAGTTTCAGCGGTGCGCTGCTGCAGGTGGATTCCGCCGTCACAACCACCCAGCTCGATTCGGTGTCGTTCTACGCGCAGGCGGTCACAGCCGACCAGATAACGCTCAACCTCACAAGCGGAGCCACGCCGACGCTCACCAACCTGTCGTTCGGCGCGGCACCGACCACCGGGCGCTACCTCGTGGTCAACGGGGCCGGCACTGCGACGATGGGGAACCCGAATCCGGGCGCGCACGGCGGGTTCGTCGGCACCACCGGCGGCGCGGCAATCAGCGGCTGGATCGCGTCGCGCAACATGACGGCGGCGACCTCCGGGGACTGGAGCACACCAGCGACCTGGTCACCAGCCGGCCTCCCTTCCATGCACGACACCGTCACCATCGCGACGGGGGCCACCGTCCAGCTCACCGGGGGAGGAAGCGTCAAGCACATGGTAATGGCCGCCGGCGCGGGCTTGAATATCCAGAGCTTCCAGACCCTCAACGTCTACGGCAACTGGACATCCGACACCACCAGTTCAGTGACGAGCGGCGGCTACGCGACCTACACGAACTTCTGGGGCGATGCCCTGGTGCGCGGTCGGCTGTGGGGCGCAAGCGTCAACAAGAGCATGACGCTGGTTGGGCGTACCATTTTCGACGGTGATGTCAGCGTCGGAGACCAGGCCTCGTACAACCCGGTCGTGCTCGACATCAATGGCCAGGTGGCGACCACGAACTTCTATTTCAGCACGATGACTGGCGGCCGGCTGAAGATGACCGACCCCGCAGGCGTCCTGAACCTGCAGTATGGCGGAACCTTCAACGGTGCCTCCACCGACGGTCTCCTGACCAACGGTGTCATGAACCTGAAGGGCACCTTCGGCGCCTCGGGTGTTTCCTTCTCTGCCACGGGCTCGCACGTCACCAATTTCGTCGGCATCACCAGCATCGACTTTCAGGGGCAGGGCGGATTTGGGTCGACACTCGGCCACTTCGCGACCGTCACCAACACCCTGCCCTTTGCCCAAGGCGCGATCATGCTGCAGAGCGACGTGTGGGCCGAGGGCAACCTGAACTCGGCGCCCGCCACGTCCGACTCCGTGCGGTTCCTCTCGACCGTGCCGCACACCTTCCATGCACGGGGGTTCAGCACGACCTCCGTGTCGGCGGCGACCCGCACGGTGTTCGACGGTGTGGCCGTCGACCTGGCCGACGGCGGGTCAATGGCCAGCACGGTGTACGGCCTGTCGTTCCGGAATCTGGCCGGCATGACCGCGTTCAAACTGACGCGCAGCGTGACCCCGGCCATCACCTTCAATGGATGGGCCTTCCAGTACCTCAGCGTCGGCACACCCACCAAGTTCATCGACGCCACATCCACGGTCTCCCCGATGACGATCACGATGACCGGCCACACGCCGTCGCTGGCGCAGCTCACCACAAACTCTCTCGTGCTCAGCAATTTCCTGGTCACGTCGAACGCGTCGGTGACCTGGCCCTAAGCCAGAGCGCTCACTGAGTGAGAATGACAACGGCCGCGAGCGATGCTCGCGGCCGTTGTTCTACCGTCTACCGTCTACCGTCTAGAACAGCGCCAACTGTTCGCCGAGCTGCCCCGGCTCCACCACCTTCAGCCCCAGCGCCCGTCGCAGTTGCCGCACATCCGCCGGACTGTGCCCGCTGAAGTGGTTGTTCGCGAAACCGTAGACCGTCTTCACCTTCTTCGCGATGGCCGGAATCACCTTCAGCCACGCGTCGATCTCCTTGGACCGGTCGTGCTGCACGCGCGAGTAATCCACGATGTCGCGATTGGGCCCCATCCACCGCAAGTATGCAAAGTCCGCCGTGGGACGCTCGGCGAGCTTCAACATCGTCGACCGGGGAATCCATCGCGCGTCCACCAGGGCGAGCGCCACGTGATGCTCGGCGAGCAGCGCCAGGATGCCGTCGTTGATCCAGCTCCGCTGGCGGAACTCCACGGCAATCTTGATGTCGCGCGGCAGTGTGGGCAGGAAGGCCGCCAGCGCGGGCAGCTCCGACGGCCCGAAGTCGGGTCCGAACTGCATCAGGACGGGGCCCAGCTTGGGGCCGAGTTCGCGTGCCACGTCGAAGAACCGCTGGGTCGCGTCGTCGCAGTTCCGCAGGCGGTGTTCGTGCGTGATCTCCTGCGGCAGCTTGAGCGCGAAGGTGAAAGCGGCCGGCACACGCGAGGCCCAGGCGCGCACCGTCTGCGGGCTGGGAATCGCGTAGAACGTGCTATCCACTTCCACGGTGTCGAAGGCGCGCGCATACACCGGCAGGAAGTCCGCCGGCCGCGTGCGATCGGGATAGAACGGCCCCACCCAGGCGGTGTAGTTCCACCCTTGGCAACCGAGATGCAGCGTCGCGCTCATGCATGAAATCGGCGCGAAAATCACTGCGCGAGCAAGCCCCTCGGTTCGTTATTCTTCCGTTTCAGGGCATTCGACAGTGCCACGAGCCAATGAGTAAGTCATTTGCTTACATATGGTTACAGGAAAATTTGACAACTTGATTCCATAGTGATATCATATTGGCATCACCTTCCTCGAGTGATTCCTATGTATCGCGAAAAACAGTACCCGGCGTTCAACGGTCTCGTGGCCCTGCTTGGGCTCATCGTCATCGCGCTGCTGTCGTTCTTCAGCATCGTGCGCGCGGCACCGCAGCAGCAGACAGGCGTCCTCTTATTGAGTGTCCTGGTGCTCGTTGTCTCGCTCTTCCTGATGGGTGGACTGTTCATCGTCAACCCGAACGACGCCAAGGTGCTGGTGCTCTTCGGCAAGTACGTCGGCACGGTGAAGACCGACGGCTTCTTCTTCGCCAATCCGTTCCTCATCAAGCGCCGGATCTCGCTGCGCGTGCGGAACTTCGAGACGGCCAAGCTGAAGGTGAACGACAACCAGTCCAACCCGATCGAGATCGGCGCGGTGGTCGTGTGGAAGGTCGTCGAGACCGCCGAAGCGCTGTTCGAGGTGGAGAACTACGAGAAGTACGTGGCGGTGCAGACGGAATCGGCGCTGCGTGCCACGGCCTCGCAGTTTGCCTACGATGCGCATGTGGACGGCCAGGAATCGCTGTCCACGCACGCCACCGAAGTGAGCAAGCACCTGCAGTCCGCCATTCAGGACCGGCTCAAGGCGGCGGGCGTCGAAGTGGTGGAGGCGCGTATCTCGCATCTGGCCTACGCGCAGGAAATCGCCGCGGCCATGCTGCAGCGCCAGCAGGCGAGCGCAATCATCGCCGCGCGCTTCAAGATCGTCGAGGGCGCGGTCGGGATGGTGGAGAACGCGCTGGCCCTGCTCTCGCAGAAGGGAATCGTCACGCTCGACGAGGAGCGCAAGGCGGCGATGGTCAGCAACCTGCTGGTCGTGCTCTGCTCGGAACGTTCCACGCAGCCGATCGTGAACACCGGCTCGCTCTACACCTGACCGACTGACGGCAGGCGGTAGACGGCAGGCAGTCGATCCCCGTCTACCGTCCACCGTCTACCATCCCCATGCCCCGCAAGCCCTTCCTGCTCCGTGTCGACGACCAGCTGCTGGCCGCAATCCAGCGCTGGTCGGCGGACGACATGCGCAGCCTGAACGGGCAGATAGAATTTCTGCTTCGCGACGCCCTCAAGCGCGCAGGCCGGCTCCCCAAGCGGGCGCTGGTCGAGCCCGCCGAGCAGGAACAGGAGTAATCCATGCTCATCATCCCGCCGCAACGCCCCAGCCAGCCCATCGATCCACGCAAGGCACGGCACGATACGACCGTAGGCATGATGGTGATGGCCCTCATCGCGCTGGGCATCGCTGTCTTCGTGTTCGCCGTCGGACCGCGCAGCAATAACCCCCCGCCATTCCTGGTCGGCGTGGCGGTACTCGGCCTCGCCGTCATTTTCGGCGTCGTCTCCTTCTTCTCGTGGATGCGCGAGCAGCAGGACGAGGACGAGTCCCCGCAGGACCACAACCCGAACGAGGAGCAGTGATGTTCGTTCCGATCTCCTCGCGCGGCCGCCGCGGCGGCAACCGCAATGCGCAGATCGCCGCCACCGTGCTGGGCGGCGTGGCCGCCGTGCTCGGTACCGGCATTTCGAGTGCCCGCCGCCGCCAGTGGCACGTCAGCGAACCCTGGATGATGTTCGCCGGCATCATCCTCGGCCTCGCCATCTTCCTCCTGGTACGCCGCCTGCAGACGTCGGAACGCAGCGAGGAGCGCGTCAGCGAGCGCACGGAGTCCATGTCGGCCTTCGACGCGACCACCGAGGACCGCCGGCCGTGGCTGGTGGTGCTGATCGCCATCGTCGCCAGCCTGCTCGCCGTTGGCCTCTTCCTCGCCCTGTCGCCGCGCGCGGCCGCCAGCCAGGAGCCCGCGCTGCAGTCGGCCTTCGTGCTCACCAAGGGGACCGACACCCTCGTGGTGGAGCGCCTCACGCGCGGCCGCTCGAGTGTCAGCGGCGACCTCGTGATCAAGGGCCAGGCGCGCATGACGTTCATCGCCGAGCTCACGCCGGGACCGAGCGTGCCGATGCTGTCGTTCAAGGCGTGGGGGAGCGGCGCGTCCATCGACTCGCCGCCGCTGCAGAGCGGCACGCAACGGCTGACCGCCGACTCGGCGTACATCGTGGTCAACATCGGCGGCGCCGAACGCAAGATGAGCCGGGCGATCTCGAAGAACCCGCTACCCATCATGAACAACGACTTCGCGATGATCGAACTCGCCATCGCGCGGGCGAAGGCGAAGGGCGGCGCCAGCGACACGGTGCCGATGTTCGCACTCACTGGTGGCGTGCAGCTCGACTGCACCATCGAGTTCGTGGGCCGGGACACCGCCGTCTTCCGTATCGCCGGCCAGGAGAACCGATTCGGCATCGACGCCGCCGGACGCATCATGGGTGGCACACTCCCCGCCCAGAACATCGTGATCACGCGCGTGGACGGCCCGGCCGTGGACAAGATCTCCATCGGACGTCCCGACTACGGCGCACCGGCTGGAGCGCCATACAGCGCCGAGGAAGTAACGGTGAAGACGCCGATGGGACACGTGCTCACCGGCACGCTCACCATCCCGAAGAACGCCAAGGGCAAGGTGCCTGCGGTCGTGACGATCACCGGCAGCGGCCAGGAGGACCGTGACGAGTATATCTCGCTGGTGCCGGGCTACCGCATCTTCCGCCAGGTGGCCGACACGCTGGGGCGCCGCGGCATCGCGGTGCTGCGCATGGACGACCGCGCGATCAACGGCAGCGGCGGTGACGTGAACAAGGCGACCAGCGCCGACTTTGCGGACGACATCCGTGCCGGCATCGCGTTCCTGCGCGCACGCAGCGAGATCGACGGCACCCGCATCGCGCTGGTGGGGCACAGCGAGGGCGGGATGATCGCGCCTCTTGTGGCGAGCACCGATGCCAGGATCGCCGCCATCGTCCTGATGGCGGGGCCGGCCTTCACGGGGCAGCGCATCATCGACTTCCAATTGAAGAACGGCATCATGGGCGCCGAGTCGATTCCGGCGGCGAGCAAGGATTCCGCGTTGCGAGTGACGAAGGCCCAGTTCGACTCCACCAGCGGCAAGGTGCCGTGGATGAAGTATTTCCTGACGTACGACCCTGTGCCGACAGCGAAGAAGGTGAAGACGCCGGTCCTCATCATGCAGGGTGGCACGGACCAGCAGGTGACGCCCGACCAGGCGCCGGTGCTCGAGCAGGCGTTCAAGGCGGGTGGCAACAAGGACGTGACGATGCGGGTGTTCAAGGACCGCAATCATCTCTTCCTGAACGATCCGAGCGGTTTTCCGGGCGGCTACGTGAAGCTCACGAACGGCAAGATCGATGGCGAGGTGATGGGGGCGCTGGCGGATTGGTTGGGGGTGAGGTTGAAGCCGTAACGGACACGAACGCACGAACGCACGAACGCACGATTGCACGAGCGCACGAGCGCACGAGCGCACGATTGCGCCTACGTGCATCCCGACGAGGTGCACCTGACCAATGGCATGCGCCCCGAGCAACCACGGCGCGACGGCAACGTTAGACACTCACCGGGAACAGACGCATGGTGAAGCTCTCCATCAAGGACGACACGCTGGTCGTCTTCGTCCTCGGCAGCCACAAGTTCTTCGCCCTGAAGACCCAGCTGCTCGTATCGCTCTCGCATGTCCGGAGCATCCGGCACGATCCCGGGCACGCGGAGCGGTGGTGGCACGGCATCAAGATGCCGGGCACGGACATTCCCGGCTTCTTCGTGGCCGGGACGTTCTGGACGTCCGACGGCTGGCGCTTCTGGGACGTGCGCCACCCGGCGAACGCGGTGACCATCGAGCTCCACGACGAGCAGCTGGCGGAGATCATCGTGGAGGTGGAGGACCCCGAGGCGGCGGTGGCGATGATCAACGAGGCGATCAAGCGGGCGCCGTGAGCTCCACGGCCGACCTCACCGGTACCGAGGTTATTTGGAGCCCAGTTGCATCGCCCGCCCCTTGAACCGCCGCTTCATCACCGAAATGGCGGTGCGGCTGGAATCGACCAGCACGCAATCGCGTCCATTGCGGTCGGCCGCATCACCGAATGACCCGCTGCCGGCAAAGAAGTCGAGCAACTGATCGCCGGGATTGGAATGCACGCGCACGATGCGTTCCAGGATGCCGAGCGGCTTCTGCGCGGGATAACCGGTCTTCTCCTTCCCCGTCGGACTCACGATGGTGTGCCACCACGTATCGGTGGGCACCTTGCCCCGCGCGGCCTTCTCCGCCCCGGCCAGTCCCGGCGCCAGATACGGCACGCGATCGCTGGCGTCCACGTTGAACGTGAAGCGCCGCGGATCACGCGCATACCACAGGATATTGTCGTGCTTGGGGCTCCAGCGCTTGTTGGTGCGCCCCCCGTAGTCGTACGCCCAGATGATCTCGTTGATGAACGACGCGCGCCCGAACAGCTGGTCGAGCATCACCTTGGCGTAGTGCACTTCGCGATAGTCCAGGTGCACGAACAGCGACCCGGTGGGCGACAGCAGCCGGCGCGCCTCGACCAGCCGCGGCTCGAGGAAGCCCAGGTAGTCGTCGAACTCGTCGGCGAACGACCGGCTCCCCACCCGCACCTGGGTGTAGCGCTCGCCGTTGAAGGCGACGCGCCCCCCCTCACTCACCCGCGTGGACTTCCAGCTCGTGCGCACCTGCGCCCGCCCCGTGTTGAACGGCGGGTCGATGTAGATGAGGTCGAAGCTCGCGTCGCCCAGGCGCGCGAGGACGTCGAGGTTGTCGCCGTGATGGATGGTCAGCACACGGACAATCTGCGGGGGGGCCGTGTCCTGCAGAAGGGCCGGGGCCCTTCCCGGACGCCTTACTTCCCCGCCGCCCGGAACGCGAGGTTGAAGTTCACCGCCACGTCTTCTGCGATCGGGTTCATCGTGGAGTTGAAGACGATGCCGAAGTCCGAGCGCTGGATCGTGAACTGCCCCTTGAAACGCCCGGCCTGCGCCTTGTCGTCCCAGAAGACCAGCGTCACCGGGATCGTCACCGACTTCGTGATGCCGCGCATCGTCAGGTCACCGGTGATGTTCAGCTTCGTGTCGCTGATCCTGTTCACCAGCTTCGACGTGAAGGTGATCTGCGGAAACGAGTCGGCGGCGAAGAAATCCTTGCTGCGCAGGTGATTGTCGCGCATGACCACGCGCGTGTTCACGCTCTTGCTGTCGATGACGAGCTTCACCGACGACTTTTCCCAGGCGGCAGGGTCCAGCGCGAGTTCGGCGTCCCACTTTTCCCAGAAGCCATGCGCGTCCAGCAGGCGCGACTCGGCGACGAAGTTGATCTCGCTGTGCGCGGCGTCCTTCACGAACTTCACGTCCTGCGCACCGGCGGCGGTGGCCGAGAGCAACACCAACAGAACAGCAATGCGACGCATGTGGAACGACTCCTGCCGTGGGAATGACGTGGCTACGCGCCGAGGGAGGCGAGGCCACGGCGGGGAGATTAACTTAGTACTGAGATATATGCAAGGCCCCCCGTGCCGCCCGCCGACTATCGCCGGTCGTCCCGGATGTAGACCCGTGTCGCCACCGTCACCCCGATGACGTGCCGCGCCCGTCCCACCGCTACCGTCAGCGGCCCGTCAAACGGCGCGCGATCCACCAGGCGCAGCGTCACCCCGGGGCGAATGCCCAGCTCGCCGAGGTAGCGCAGCAGCGCCGGATCCCGATCACTCATCCGCGCCACGCGCCCCTGCTCCCCGACGGCGAGATCATTCAGCACCGGCAGTCTCGCATCATCCACCGTGCCGTCGGCACGGGGGATCGGCGCCCCGTGCGGATCCACCGTGGGGTCCCCGAGGGCGGCCGCCATCCGGTCAATCAGGTCGGGGCTCGCGGCGTGCTCCAGCCGCTCAGCCTCGTCGTGCACACCGTCCCAGCCATAGCCGAGTCGCGTTACGAGGTAGCTCTCGAGTACGCGGTGGCGGCGAATCATCTGCAGCGCCACGCGCCGTCCCTTGGGTGTGAGCCGGACACCGCGGTAGCGTTCCACGACCACCAGTCCCTGCCGAGCGAGCCGGCGGACCATGCCGCTCACCGACGCCGGCGCAATGTGCAGCCGCTCGGCGATGGCCGTGGTGGCCGCCGCCTCGCCGTCGCGCTCGATCTCGTAGATCACCTTCAGGTAGTCTTCCGCCTGCCCCGTCAGGGCGGCACGCCCCGGAGTCACGGCGCGCCCTTGGGGTGCGGCTCGCGCACCATCAGCACGGGCACGTGGGTGCGATGGCGCAGTTCGCTGGCCACGCTGCCGCGCAGCAGGTCGTTCAGCCCGCGGTGCCCGTGCGTCGCCATGGCGATGAGATCGGCGCCCTCGCGCACGGCGGCGGCCGTGATCTCGTCCGCCGGGTTGCCGCAGGCGAGCACCGCGTCGCACGACAGTCCGTCGGCGGTCAGTTCTTCGCAGATGGCGTCCAGGTACTGGCGGTCGCGCCGCATCTCCTCGCTTTCGCGCAGGTCGAGCTGCTGCAGGTTGCGCGCGGCGAAGCCGTCGGCCACGTGAATGAACACCACCGACGCGCCGCAGTGGCGGGCCAGCGCGCGCACGTGGGCGATGACCACCCGGTCGGTGCGCGTGTTCTCGAGCGGAACGAGGATCTTCTGATACATCAGCTCATCCACCCCGCAAAGGTCTGAACCAGCAGCCAGGCATTGAGGATCGCGATGACGAAGGCCACGCTGTACGCCGACACCTTCAGCCAGCGCGGGTTCACGAACTCGCCCATCTTCACCCGGTCCGAGGTGAAACGTACGAGCGGGAAGACCGCAAAGGAAAGCTGTAGCGACAGGATGACCTGGCTGAAGATGAGCAGTTTCGCCGTGCCGCTGTCGCCGTAGAGGCTGGCGACGATCACCGCCGGCACAATGGCGATGGCTCGGGTGATGAGCCGGCGTACCCAGGGGCGCAGGCGGAGGTTGAGAAAGCCCTCCATCACGATCTGGCCCGCCAAGGTGGCGGTCAGCGTCGAATTCTGGCCGCTGGCCAGCAGCGCCAAGGCGAAGATGGTCGACGCGCCACTGACACCGAGCAGCGGCGTGAGGAGCTTGTATGCGTCCTGGATCTCGGCCACTTCGGTGTTGCCGCTCGAATGAAACGTGGCCGCCGCGACGATGAGAATGGCGGCGTTGATGAACAGCGCGGTGCTGAGCGCGATGGTGGAATCGAGAAAAGCGAACTTCACCGCCTCGCGTTTGCCGTGCGCCGTCTCCTCGTAGCGCCGCGTCTGCACGATGGACGAATGCAGGTAGAGGTTGTGCGGCATCACGGTGGCGCCAAGGATGCCGATGCCGATGTAGAGCATCTCGCGATCGCGCAGGATCTGGGTCGTTGGCAGGAAGCCGGCGGCAACCCCCGCCATGTCGGGGCGCGAGATGAAGATCTCGAACAGGAAGCAGGCGCCGATGGTGGCGATGAGCACGATGACGAGCGCCTCGAGCATGCGGAAGCCGCGATGCTGGAGGAAGAGGATGAGCATCACGTCGAGCGCGGTGATGCAGATGCCCCACGTGAGCGGGATGCCGAAGAGCAGGTTGAGGGCGATGGCGGTGCCGATCACCTCGGCCAGGTCGCAGGCGGCGATGGCGATCTCGCACAACACCCACAGGAACAGCGACACGGGCCGCGAGTAATGGTCGCGGCACGCCTGGGCGAGGTCGCGCCCGGTGACGATGCCCAGCTTGCTCGAGAGCCCCTGCAGCAGCACGGCCATCAGGTTCGAGAGCAGGATGACGCTCAGCAGCGTGTAGCCGAAGCGGGAGCCGCCGGCGAGCGAGGTGGCCCAGTTGCCGGGGTCCATGTAGCCCACCGCCACCAGGTATCCCGGGCCGGAGAAGGCGAGCAGCTTCCGGAACCAGGTGGTGCCGTTCACCGGGATGGAGCGATGCACCTCGGCGAGCGACGGGGTGACGCGCGCGCGCCGCCAGCCCGGAGCTGCGGATTCGCCGGTCGGCGGCTCGCCTGTGGATGGCCCCTCGGCGTCGGGGGGAATTGAGATAGGGTGTACCACAAATACAAGTTAGTACGTACTAACATTATTGCAAGAGCAGGGGGCGGGCGGGACGGCGGCCCGCGAACCGACAGCATGGCGGCGCTCCGGCGCGTAGGAAGCAGGTCGCCGACCCTCGCCCCCGACGGGCCAAGGCGCTAACGTCTCCGCTCCACATCGCTCCTCGAGGATCCATGCGCCGCAGAATTCTGGCCGCCGTCTTGGCGACCCTTGCCGCCGCCCCGGCGGTCGTCGCCCAGCAACCCGCCGCCGCAGGCACGCCCGCAACCACCGCGCCACGCGTGCTGTCGCTCACCGACCTGCTGACCTGGAAGTCCATTCGGACGCCGCAGTTTTCCAACGACGGCAAGTGGATTGCTTACATCCTGGCGCCGAACGAAGGGGACGCGGATGTCATCATCCGCCCGGCCGCGGCGGCCGGCAAGGAGCTGAAGTTCGCGATCGGCGAAGTGCCGGCCGGCGGGGGCGGGGGGCCGGGTGGCGGGGGCGCTGTTGCATCGGTCGCGCTGTCGGGGAACGGACGCTGGGGGGCCTTTACGGTCTATCCCAAGTCCGCCGACGCCAAGCGCGCGCGGCGCGACCGCCGGACGCTCAGCAACAAGCTGTCGGTGATTGAACTCTCCACGGGAACCAAGCGCGACTTCGACCGTGTGCGCGCGTTCCGTTTTGCGGGCGACAAGTCGGAATGGCTGGCGGTGCACCATGCGGCGCCAGACGCTCCGTCGGGCCCGGGAGCAGCGGGCGCCTCGCCCGCCCCCTCGGCCGGCGGTGGCACGGTGCTGGAACTGGTGGATCTCGCGGGCGGCGCACCGATCACGATGGCCGGCGTTGGCGAGTTCGCCTTTGACGAATCGGGACGCTGGATCGCCTACACCATCGACTCGCGCGACTTGATCGGGAACGCGATACAGCTGCGCGAACTGGCCACGGGGATCACGCGGTCGCTCGAGACGCAGAAGGCGAGCTATCGCCGGCTGGCGTGGATCGATTCGGGCGATGCGCTCTCGGCGTTGCGCTCGACGGTGGACAGCGCCTCGAATGACACGTCGTTCGCCGTGATCGGCTGGACGCACCTTGGTGCGGCGACGCCAACGGCGGTGGAGGTCACCGCCAAGTCGGCCGGCATCGATGGTGGCCTCGTGGTCAGCGGCGACCGCGCCCCGCGCTGGGGTGAAACGCAGAACGTGCTCTACTTCGGCCTGCGCGAACCCCGCGCGCCGCGTCCGCGTGAGACCGGGTCGTTTACGCCGCCGAGCCCGGGAGGCGTGGCGCCTGGTGCGGGGAACACCGGCCAGGTGGCGGCCGCTCCGCAGACCGACGAGGACACGCCGTCGCTGATCCTCTGGCACTGGAAGGACCCGCGGTTGCAGGCGCAGCAGCAGGTGCAGGAATCGCAGGACAAGAGCTTCAGCTATCTCGCGGCCTTCACGGTGAGCCCCGGCAAGGTCGTGCGTCTCGCGGACGTGAAAGTGCGCGACGTGCAGGTATCGAACCGCGACCGGTGGGCCGTCGGCACCGACATCACGCCGTATGAGCGACAGGCGAGCGTGGACGGCAAGGCGTTCCGCGACTTGTATGCAATCGACATTGCCACCGGCACACGCAAGGCGCTGGCGACCAAGCTGCGCGGCGGCGGCGGGTTCGGCGGAGCGGGCGCCTTCTCGCCCGACGGCGAACGGATGGCCTACTACAATGACGGCGACTACAAGGCGTACGAGTTCGCCACCGGCAACACCCAGACGCTGACCACGGGCGTCAAGGCGAATTTCTGGGATGACGAAGACGACCACAACACGATCAAGCCGGCTGCTGCACCGCCGGTGGGCTGGAGCAAGGACGGGAGTGCGCTGCTGGTGCGCGACAACTGGGACATCTGGAAGCTGCCGTTGAAGGGGACGGCGCTGAACATCACGAACAACGGCAAGAAGGACCGCATCCGGTACCAGATGCGGGTCGGCACCCCATTCCGCGAGCGCGGCATCGACCTGTCGAAGCCGATGTTCGTGGAGACCTACGGCGAGTGGACCAAGAAGGAGGGGCTCTCGCGCGTGGACGGCACGAAGGGCGGCTCCACGGTGGTCTCGTGGGAAGACGCGAAGGTCGACTACCGCAAGGCGCGCGACGCCGACACATGGCTCATCACGCGACAGACGAACGTGAAGTTTCCCGACCTGTATGCGGCCGACGCCGGGCTCGCCGGCGAACGGCGGCTCACCGACGCCAACCCGCAGCAGAAGGATGTGGCGTGGTCCAGCGGCTCGCGCCTGATCACCTACACCTGTGATCATGGCGACACGTTGCAGGCCGCGCTCTTCCTGCCGGCCAACTACGAGGCGGGCAAGAAGTATCCGACGCTCACCTACATCTACGAGCGGCTGTCGCAGGGGCTCAACGTCTATCCGCAGCCGAATGCGACGCGATACGCCAACCCGGCGGTCTACACGTCACGCGGCTACGCCTACCTGCAGCCGGACATTTCCTACAAGCTGGATGATCCGGGCCGCTCGGCGGTGGCATGCGTGGTGCCGGCGGTGAAGGCGGCGATTGCCACGGGCATCGTGGACCCGACGAACGTGGGGCTGCAGGGACACAGCTGGGGCGGCTACCAGACGACGTTCATCACGACGCAGACCAACATCTTCAAGACGGCCATCGCCGGCGCGCCGCTGACCGACATGGTGTCGATGTTCAGCTCGGTCTACTGGAATTCCGGCACCGCCAACCAGGGGATCTTCATCTCGAGCCAGGGCCGGTTTTCCGATTCGTATGCGCGGAACCCCGACCCGTACATCCGCAACTCGCCCAACCGGTTCGCCACGAACCTCAACATCCCGTTCATGATCCTGCACAACGACCGGGACGGCGCGGTGGACTTCAACCAGGGCATCACCTACTACAACACGCTGCGCGAACTGGGCAAGGACGTGGTGCTGCTGGAGTACGTGGGCGAGAACCATGGCCTCGCGCGCGCCGCCAACCAGAAGGACTACGCCGTGCGGATGCAGGAGTGGTTCGACACCTTCCTGCGCGACCAGCCGGCGCCCGATTGGCTGAAGAACGGCGTGCCGCGCCTGCAGATGGAGCAGCACCTGAAGGACCGCAAGACGCTCGTTGATCCCACCGCGAAGAAGGCGGAGGAGAAGAAAATCACCCCGTAGCGCGCGTTCTGTCGCGCATCACGAACCAGACCCCCCACCCCACGCACCAGCCGAACAGCGCGCCAAGCGTCACGTCGCTCAAAAAGTGGGCGTGGGCCAGGATGCGGGTGACACCGCATCCCGCGGCCAGCGCGTACCAGACCCACCGCGCGCGCGGGAACAGTCGCGCCATCGCGGTGGCGGCCGCGAAGGCGACCATCGTGTGGCTGCTCGGCCAGGCGAGGCCGCCCGTCGAGAAGGGATGGTCGCTCCACGGGCGGAAGCCGTAGAAGCCGTCGTTGACCTCGGGGCGCTGGCGCCGCAGCAGCAGCTTGAGGATCTCGGCCAGCAGCCCGCCGGCGATCGGCGCCGTCACCAGGTACCACGCGCGCGATGCCGCGCGTGCGGCGTCCGCCGGACGTTCGTGCAGCCACATGGCCAGCGCCCCGATCCCCCACGTGGGGGCGAAGCCCATCACGCGCAGCAGGCGGGCCCAGTCCTGGTCGTAGACGTTCTTGTAGTGGGCATGATCGAACACCCACTTGTCGGCCAGCATCGGCACCGCACCGAACAGCAGCACGCACCCCACCAGCCACATCGTGCGCTGCGCCGTGCCGCCGCCCCACTGCGGATGGGATTCGTTCATCGCCAGAGTTCCTCGAAGGTGCGCAGGATGTGCTCAGTCAGGCCCCAGATGTCGTGCTCCCCGACGGCAATCGCCGAACGTCGCAGGTGCGCATTGGAGAAGTGGATGGTGATCTCCTTGCGCTGCGCCGGATCGTAGACGCTGCTCAGCGGCACCCAGAACGCGTCGGCCACTTCCTCGTTGAGCACCAGCACTGGGCGTTCCCGGATGGCAAAGACGTAGGGCCGCACGATGACCGGCGGCAGTCCGGGATTCCGCGGACGCAACTCGTCGAGTTCGCCCAGCAGTTCGCCCTGCGCGGCCAGGTCGAGGCCGATCTCTTCGAGGGTCTCGCGCACGGCCGTGTGCACCAGGCTCTCCTCGCCGTGGTGACGACGGCCGCCCGGCAGTGCGATCTGTCCGCTCCACGGGTCACCCGCGCGCGTTGCCCGCTTGATGAACAGCGCCTCCAATCCGTCAGCATCCGGATACAGCACCAGCGCGACCGCCGCCTCGCCGAACGGCTCGTCACGCTCGGCAGGCCTGGCCGCACGCACGGCGAGCGCACCCTGAATGCGCGTCAACTCCGGGTGGTGGACAGAGGTCAAGACGGTAGACGGTAGACGGTAGACGGTAGACAGTAGACGGCCTGAGAAGGAGGAAAGGTAGGGGCGGAGGGTGGCGTGGACAAATCGCCGGGGGTGGGGACGTTCCCGGCAGAGCGCGACCGGTGGAATCGCGGCTTCCGTGACGTACATTTCGCCAGCCGCTCCACCCCGGCGACGTCGCGTGTACCGGCGCCGGGCCCCACTGCCTGGAGTTCGTCCGATGACCCCCTGGGTCCAGCGCCTGCTCTTCGCGAACATCGCGATGTTCTTCGTGCAGAAGACCATGCCGCAACTGGCCGAGCCGCTCGTGTTCGTGCCGATGGCGGTGCTCACGCACCCGTGGTCGATTGTCACGTACATGTTCCTGCACGGCGGCTTCACGCACATCCTGTTCAACATGATGGCGCTGTTCTTCTTTGGCCCGCGGGTCGAGGAGCGCGTCGGGTCGCGGCGGTTCATCACGCTGTACTTCGTGGCCGGCGTCTCCGGCGCGCTGCTGTCGTTCCTGTTTGCGCCCTACGCCGGCGTGATCGGCGCGTCGGCCGGCGTCTTCGGGGTGATGATGGGATTCGCCTGGTTCTGGCCGCGCGACCAGATCCTGATCTGGGGCATCCTGCCGATCGAGGCGCGCTGGCTGGTGGTCATCACCACGGTGCTGGCGCTGTACAGCGGGTTTGGCGGCTCGGCCGGGGGGGTGGCGGACTTCGCGCACCTCGGCGGTTACGCGGGCGCGTTCCTGTACCTGCGCTGGATCGGCACCCCGCACGGCATGCAGCGCTTCCAGAAGAAGGCGTTTGCCGGCGCAGGCGCGAGCGCGCTCGGCAAGTGGAAACAGATCGACCCGCGGTCGGTGCACGAGCTCAACCGGGACGAAGTCAATCGCATTCTCGACAAGATCAGCGCGTCGGGGCTGACCAGCCTGTCGCCGCAGGAGCGGCAGTTCCTGTCCAACTTCGTGCCGCCCGACGACCGGGTGCCGCCCGTCGCCTGAGCGCCGGGCGGTCCGTCCGCCTTACACGTACGCGAAGAGCATCGCGTAGACGATCCCCAGCACGATCAGCGTCCCCATCGCCAGCGCCGTCCAGGCGAAGGTGCGGATGGTGCGGATCACGATCGGCTGATAGGGCACCACGAGGTGCTCTTCCAGCTTGCCCGACGCCACCAGCTCCGCGTACTCGTCCGGCTTGTCGTGCTTCAGCTCTTCCACCGTCATGCGGCCGGTGAAGATCACCAGGTCCATCGGGAACTTCTCCGGACGCAAGTGCGTGTTGAAGAAGTGGATGGTGAAGATGAAGCCGGTGGCGAGCAGCGCTTCGTCGCTGTGGACGATGGTGGCCACGTTGACGAACCAGCCCGGGAAGAACCTGGAGAAGAAGACCGGGAACCAGAGCATCAGCCCGGTGGAGCCGATGACGAAAATGCCCCAGAACACGGCGAAGTAGTCGAACTTCTCCCAGTAGGTCCAGCGGCCGTACGTCGGGCGCTTGCCCTTGCCAAGGAACCACTTCACCGACCCGATGAGTTCACGCAGGTCGCGCTTGTTGAACATCATGGAGCCCGGGCCGAGCACCAGGTCCATCCAGGTGGTGCCGTCGCGGCGCTTGCGCTTGACGAGGTCCACGAGGTGGGTGATGAAGACGGCCACCATGATGACGGCCGCATAGCGGTGGAAGTAGCCCGTGGTCTCGAATCCACCAAGCATGTGCGAGACCGCCACCGCCCATCCGGTATACGAGAACTTCAGCGTCATGCCCGTGAGGGCAAGGCTGATGAAGCTCAGGATCATGAAGACGTGCATCGCGCGGTGCAGCGGCGTGAAGCGCTGGTATTCGAGCTCGCCTTCCTTGGCGGGCGGATGGCGGCCGAACTCCTTCCGCATCTGGAGCGCGCGCGGGAGCCACATGAGCGTGTGCGCGCCGCTGACGGTGAAGGTCACCACCAGCAGCGTGGTCATGGCCCAGAAGACCCAGAACAGGATCGGATACTTGTTCAGGTCATGGTGCGTCGCATGCGTCAGGTAGCCGGCGAACTTCCGCGACGCGCCGACGTGGCACTTGGCGCAGGTCGCCACCACGTTCTGCCGGCTGAGGTGCGACCGGACGTCCGTGACCTTCAGGATGTCGTGCGCCCCGTGGCAGTCGTAGCACTGCGCCGTCTTGGTGTAGCCGAGGCGCGACACCTTGCCGTGGTAGGTCTCGAAGTAGGACTCGGCGATTTCCTTGTGGCAGCTGCCGCACTGCCCCATGATCTTGAGCTTGAAGCCGTCCGCGTCCGTGCGCCCGATGGTGTGGGCCGAGTGGCAGTCGTTGCAGACGGGGAGCTTCTTGCCGGACTTGCTGACGAGGGCCGAGTGGATGCTCTGCTCGAACTTCTTGGCAATGCCGTCGTGGCAGCCGCCGCAGGTGCGGGGCAGGTTGTTGCGGTTGACGCTCGACTGCGTGCTGTCGCGCGGCAGGACGCTGTGCGCGGTGTGGCAGCTCGTGCAGGTGGCGGTGACGACGAGGCCGCTCTCGATGAGTCCCTTGCCGTGGATGCTCTCGGCGTAGCGCTCGACGATCTGCGTCTCCGTCCCCGTGTAGGCGAGGGCCGCCTTCTTTCCGGTGCGGTGACAGCGCGCGCAGAGATCGGGGACGTGCGTCGGGAAGGACGTCGATCGCGGATCGGCCTTGCCCAGCACGTCGTGCGTGCCGTGGCATTGCTTGCAGCTGGGTCCGTTGGGGTCCTGCTTCGCCTCGAGCTGTCCGTGCGTGCTCTTCTGGTAGAGCGTGCCGATCTCGGCGTGGCAGGCCGCGCAGTTGACCTTTTGCGTGATCGTCTCGCAGGGGCGCATGCGTGACGGCGAGACGCCCGTGTGGCACTGGCTGCAGGACTGCTTCACATGCTTGGAGCCCGCGAGCTTCAGGCTGTCGACGAACAGCGAGCGGCCGTCCTTGGAGGCCTTGATGTCCTTGCGCTCGTGGCACCGCATGCAGTCGCGGTCGGCCATGCCCTGGTCGTAGAAGACCTTGCGGGCCTTGTGCGGCTCGTGGCAGTCCACGCAGGCGGGGAGGACGTGCGACTCACGCTCCCACAGCTTGCCCTGGATGACCTTGCGGTGCACCGCCTCGATGGCGGCGTGGCAGGTGGAGCAGGTCGCCGCGATGTTGGCGCGGGCGATCGACGACTTGGCGTCGGTGTGCGGCAGGATGGAGTGGGCCGTGTGGCACGACACGCACGTGGCCGTGACCGTCAGGCCCTTGTTCATGAGCGCATCGCCGTGGATGCTCTCGGTGTAGTTGGTGATGATGTTCGACTGATGGATCACGCGCTGCTTCTGGACGCGTCCGCCCTCGGAGTGGCACTGGCCGCAGAGGTACGGGATGCGCGTGGGCAGCACGGGCGAGCGCGGATCCTTGACCGCCAGCATCTCGTGCGTGCCGTGGCAGTTGCTGCAGTGTGGCGCCAGCTGGTCGCCGCGGGCGATCGCCTTGCCGTGCAGCGACTGCTCGTGCTGCTTCTGCTGGACGGCGTGGCAGCCGCCGCAGGTGGCCGGCTTCAGGGTTTCGTCGTGCGGAAGATCCTTGCCCTTCAGGTCGGCGTGACAGCCGATGCAGAGCGTCTTGCCATGGACCGTGCCCTCGAACTTCGCCTGGTCCACGAACAGCGAAACAGTCTTGCCGGCGCGCTTCTTGGTGAGCGCCTTGTCGGTGTGACACGAGAGGCAGTCATCGTTCGCCTGCGCTCCGGCACTCCCCGGGACACCGAGCAGGAGCGCCAGGACGGCGGCGAATACAAGCGATGTCACGCGGTTCATGTCACGGTTCCCTGGCCGAAAGGTGCTCCACGATCACGCCGACGGATCGTCGGCATCGTCGGTCCCGCGCTCTGCCTGCTTCTCCTTCAGCCGTTCCAGTTCGAGCGGGTGCTCATCGAGCATTTCCCGCTCGGTCAGCGTGACCTTCCAGAACGCAAGGTTGATCGGGTAGATCTCGGGATTGAAGATCACGAAGTACATGTGCCACACGAGGATCGCGAGCGTGGCCAGCCAGGCCTCGTAGTAGTGCACGGTGCGCGCGACGTCCCAGCCCAGCTTGGTCAGCAGGCCGATGAACGTGTTGTCGAACCACAGGATCACGCCGGTGCCGCCCATCAGGATGGTGCCCCACACCAGCGCCCAGTATTCGCTCTTCTCGATGTAGCTGAAGCGCTCGAACTGCGGCTTGATGGCGGACAGCCCGAGGTTGTACTTCATCACGCCGATGGCGTCGCGGAGATCCTTGAACCCCGGGAGCAGGTCGCGGAAGAGCTGCCGTCCGCGCGGGACGAAGGCCAGGTAGTAGCAGTGATAGAGGCTGGCGATGACCATCACGATGCCGGCCACGCGATGCACGATGCTTCGGATGCCGAAGATCGACGGGCTGAGGCGCTGGAGCGGCGCGACCCACCAGGCTTCGGGGAACTTCAGCGCGAATCCGGTGATGACGAGCGTAAGGAAGCTCACCACCAGCGTGCCGTGCTGCAGCCGCTCACCAAGGGTCATGCGGACGTAGAGCGCGTGCCCGACGTGTTCTTCCTCGATCAGCCCGCGACGCAGCATCAGCTGCCGCTTCGACTTCTTGATGAAGTCGAGGAGGTTGTGCACCAGCATGCCGCCGATGATCAGGACGATCAGGAGGATGTACGAGGTCGCGACCCAGTACAGCAGCGGCTCCTGCTGTTCGGTCAGCGTGATATGCACCGATCCGATGGCGAAGCGCTCGTTGGCCTTGGGGTGGCACCGGCCGCACGTGATGATGAGGTTCGCCTTGTTGACGCTCGACGTCGGGTCGCTGGACGGCTTGATGTCGTGGCCACTGTGGCAGCTCGCGCAGTTGGCCACCTCCAGCGAGCCCCCGCGGCTGGCGAGCCCGTGGTAGCTGTCGGTGAAGGTCCGGAAGCGGTCGCTCTTGAGCCCGTACTTGGCCGAGAGCAGGACCGACTGGTGGCACGGCGAGCAGACCTGCGACGACAGGTTCTTGGACGCCGTCCGCGACTCGGGATTCTTGCTGGACAGGATCGTGTGCTCGCCGTGGCACGTCGTGCACACCGGCGAGTCGGAGTTGCCCTTGGCCACGGCGGCGCCGTGGACGCTCTGCGCGTACGCCTCGGCGACCTTGGCGTGACACTGCGCACAGGTCGTCGGGATATTGGCGCGGTTGACGAACGAGGCCGGATCCGAGCCCTTCTTCATGTCGTGGCTGCCGTGGCAGCTCACGCAGTTGGCGGCCTTCGCCTCACCGCGGGCCAGGGCGGAGCCGTGCACGCTGGTGTCGTACGCCTTGATGAACCCCGCCGTCGGCGAGGTCCGCGCACGCACGTCCGGGTCATCGCGATGGCACGACAGGCAGAGCTCTTCCTGGGCGCGCTTGACCGACAGCGAATCGCCCGTGCCGAGCACGAACGCGACCGCACCGCGATGGCACGTCAGGCAGTTGGGCGCGCCCTTGACGCCGGCCGCCAGCGCCTTGCCGTGCGCAGACGCCGGGAAATGCTCCAACGCCTTCTTGTGGCACGATCCGCACGATTCGGTGAGGCGTCCCGGGGAGAACCTGGCGCCGGGACTCTTGGTCGACTCGACCATGTGCGTGCCGTGGCAGTCCTTGCACAGCGCACCGGGCTTGCCTGAGGCCTTGGCGGCCCCGCGGTGGAACTGGTGCTTGAACGCCGCCTTGGCGTGGCACCGCTGGCAGGCCACGGGCTCGATAGTCGCCTTGTGCGGCAGGTCTTCCGGATTGAAGCCCGTATGACACGCGACGCACGCCAGCTTGGCGTGCGCCGATTTGTTGAGGTCAGACTCCCGGGCAAAAAGGGAGATCACCTTCTTGCCCGGACCTTCCTTGGTCAGCGTGGAATCGCTGTGACACTCGAGACAGACGGCTCTCGTCTGTGCGAGAGCCGAAGATGCACCCAGTTGAAAGAGCCCGGCGAGCAACACCATCAACACCAGAACGCGCTGTCTCATATGCCGGCTAATCTCTCAACTGGGGGGAATGGCGTACTAGGCCGCAGGCTTCTTGTGCGCGATCTTGGCCCAGCTCTCTTCGAAGTTGAAGGCCTTCGCCGTCGGGCTCTTCTCGTTGTGGCAGGTCTTGCACATCGCTTCGATGGCTGCCTTGTCCGCAAACGCCACCATGCCCTTCGCGACCGCATCGGCACGGACCTTCATCACGGCCATGCCCTTGTAATCGGCGCCCGCCCCGTGGCACGTCTCACACTGCACGCCGTCCTTTACATCGGCCTTGGCATCGCCAACGATGGCATGGCACTTGAGGCATTCCGGAGAGGCCGCCGCAGCCGTCGTGAGCCCCTTCGCCTTGGTGATGGAATCAGCCGCCGGCGTGGTCAGCGTCGTGTACGCGCCCGCATGCTTCGACTTCTCCCACACGGGACCCTGGAGTCCCTGCTTCTCGGTCTTGTGGCACATGGTGCAGCCCTTCACGCCGGCGTACGCGTGCGGCGCCTGTGCGCCGGCCAGGTTCGCGAGGGACAGCGTGGCGGCGAGCATTGCGGAAACAGACAGTGTGCGCATCATGAAGTGCTCCTCTTGTCGGTGCGGTATGAATCGACCCAACTCATGAGTTGACCGGGCGTCGCGATCGGCGTCCCTGGTACGCTATGAATCTCAACAGGCGTACGGGTGATGGAAAGTGTGGAACTACGGTCGTCTTCTTGCGGGAATTGCTGACACGCAGGTAAGGGAATAGCGCAGGGCGCGGCGGCGCCTGTTGCCGCCTCGCCCTGCGCAGAACGGTGCACGGGATATTACTGTTGCGACGTGCTGTTTCCGTCGCGAGCAACCGGAGAGTGGTGTCATGCGTTCGAAACTTCCTTCGTCCTTCGTCAATCCGATCACCTTTGGCGGCCTGGCGATAGCGGCGATCAGCTTCATCGTCATCATTTTTCTGGCGGTGCTCGAATACTTTGCCAAGTCGCCCAATCCGTACATGGGCATCCTGGCCTTCGTCATCGTGCCGTCGGTGCTCCTCAGCGGCGTGGCCATCGCGGCGTTCGGCGTCTGGCGCGAGCATCGCCTGCAGCAGAGTGACCGCCCGATCGAGCGTCGCCTGCCCACGGTCGACCTCAACAACCCGAGTCATCGCACCGCGCTCGCCCTGGTCGCGTTCGGATCACTGGCGCTCATCCTGTTCTCGAGCTTTGGCAGCTTCAAGGCGTACGAGCACATGGAGTCGGACGCGTTCTGCGGGCAGAGCTGCCACACCGCGATGGAGCCGGAATACACCCTGTACGCCAACTCGCCGCACGCCAAGGTGGGATGTGTGCAGTGCCACATCGGCTCAGGCGCCGGCTGGTTCGTCCGCTCGAAGCTCTCGGGCAGCTACCAGTTGTACGCCGTGCTCTTCAACAAGATCTCACGCCCCATCCAGACGCCGATCACCAACCTGCGCCCGGCGCAGGAGACGTGCGAGCAGTGCCACTGGCCCAAGCAGTTCTACAGCGCCAAGCTGCGCAGCATGACGTACTACACGTCGGACGAGAAGACCACCAAGTGGGAACTGGATCTCCTGATGAAGATCGGCGGCGGCAACCAGAGCGCCGGCCCGACCAACGGGATCCACTGGCACATGAACATCGGGAACAAGGTGACGTACGTGCCGACCGATCTGTCGCGGCAGACCATCCCCTGGGTGCGCTCCGAAGGTCCCGATGGCACCGTGCACACGTACCGGAGCACCGAGGTGGCGCTGACCGCGGCCGACTCGATCGCCAACCCGGCCCGGCGCATGGACTGCATCGATTGCCACAACCGCCCGTCCCACATTTACACGCCACCGGCACGCGCGGTGAATCACCTGATGGCGCTTGGCTCCATCGATCCGACGCTGCCGAACGCCAAGGACCTGGCCGTCTTCGTGCTCGAGACCCCGTATTCGACCACCCAGGCCGGCGTGGACAGCATCAAGATCGCGATCAACGAGTACTACGCCGGCAACTACCCAGCGCTGCTGACCACCAAGCGCAAGTCGATCGACCAGATGATCAGCGAGGTGCAGGGGTTCTACAGCAAGAACTACTTCCCGCTGATGAAGGCCGACTGGAAAGCGTTCCCGAACAACATCGGGCACATGTACTTCCTCGGCTGCTTCCGCTGCCACGACGGCAAGCATGTCGCCGAGAACGGCAAGGTGCTGTCCAAGGACTGCAACGTCTGCCACGCCATTCTCGCACAGAAGTTCGAGCGGGACACTATCCGCATTGCACTGAAGGGGATCAAGTACCAGCACCCCGTGGACGTGGGCGATGAGTGGCAGACCTCGAACTGCAGCGAGTGCCACAACCCGCCGGCCTCCAAGAAACCACGGGCGATCGGCGAGCACGTGACGAAGTAGGCGACGCCGCGATGCACGAGGACCACGCCCCCGGGGCCGAACCGGCGCTGGCCGAGACCCTGCGGCATCTCGAGCAACGCCTGGCACGCATCGAGGCGCAGCTGGCGCTTCCGCCGCTCCCGGCGGTGGCGTCAACCGTGACTGCAGGGTCACCCGGCGCGCCCGAGTCCGCGGTGCCAAGCATCGCTGCGGCCGTGGTGCCGGACGAAGTACCGGGCGGCACCCAGGACAGCACCCAGGGCGAGGGCGAACTCGAGTTCGTCGTGGGGCAGAACTGGCTGGCGAGCGTGGGCATCCTCGTGCTCACGTGCGGCGTCGGCTTTGCGCTGCTGCTGCCGCTGGCCGGACTTCCCCCGGTGGCACCGTCGCTTGCCGGCTGGGTGGTGGCCGGGTGCCTGCTGGCGCTGGCGCACCGATGGCGCACCTCGTTCGAACTCGTCTCGGGCTATTTCCGCGGTGCCGGCATGGCGCTGCTGTACTTCGCCACGCTGCGGCTGTTCTTCTTTGGCGCCACGCACGTGCTCGACATCGGCTCGGCCATCGGCCGGGTGCTGCTGTGTGGCGTGGTGATCGGCAACCTCGTGGTGGCGTTGCGGCAGCGGTCCGCCTGGCTTCTGGGCCTCGCGCTCGTCACCGGGTTCATCACCACGGTTGCCGTCGGCGCTCCGGCCTTTGTCTTTGCGGGCGTGGCGCTGCTGCTGGCGCTCGCCGCATATGCCGCGGTCGCGCACGACTGGCCCTGGCTCCCGCTGCTGGCGATCCCGGCAGGGTACCTGGCGCACCTCATCTGGCTGCTGAATCGCCCGTGGTCTGGGCGATCGTTCGAGATCGTCGGCAAGCCGGCCGTCGCGCCATTCGTGGTGCTGGCGTACGTACTGATCAATGCGATGGCCTCGTACCGGCGGCGCGACCGGTCGGCGGAGGACCCGGCCACGGTCATCGCGGTGCTGATCAACTGCGGCGGCTACGGGCTGTTCGTCCTGGCAACGATGGGGACGGCGCCGGCGATGTTCGGGCCGGCGCACCTGGCGGCGGCGGTCGTCTTCCTGGGGCTTGCCGTGGCATTCTGGCGCAGCGAGACGAGCCGCATCGCGACGTTCTTCTATGCCATGACCGGCTACATGGCCCTCAGCGTCGCGCTCGCGAAGCTGATTCCCGTCCCGAACCTGTTCATCTGGCTTTCGGGTCAGAGCCTGCTGGTGGTGGCGACGGCGCTCTGGTTCCGGAACAAGCTGATCGTCGTCGGCAACTTCTTCATCTACGCCTCCATCGTCGGCGCGTACATGGTGGTGGCGACGTCCGAGAGCGGCATCAGCATCGGCTTTGGCGTGGTCGCACTGATGACCGCCCGCATCCTCCATTGGCAGCAGCAGCGCCTGGAACTCAAGACCGAGATGATGCGCAATGCCTACCTGGCCAGCGCGTTCATCGTCTTTCCGTACTCGCTGTACCACCTGGTGCCACGGGCGTTCGTCGCCGTGTCGTGGGTGGGAGTCAGCGTGGTGTACTACGTGATGAACCTCATGGTACGCAGCCCCAAGTACCGGTGGATGGGGCACTTGACGCTGCTGCTCACGGCCCTGTACATGATCGTCATCGGCATCTTCCAGCTGGCCCCGATGCTCCGGATCGTGTCGTTCCTCGTGTTGGGGACCGTCCTGCTGGTGGTCTCGCTGATTTTCACCCAGGTGCGCGCGCGGGCGAAGACCCATTTACATTGATGCTACGTTCCGAGGTCCTTTCCATGTCCATCCCAGGAGTTCGTAGCATGCGTGGCTCCCTGACACTACTGCTGGTCGCGTCCACCGCGATCGGCTGCTATTCCAAGACCGATACCGACGACTCCGCCAAGGTTCCCCTCGGCCAGATGCCTGCCGCGGCCGCCGCGGCCCCCGCCGCCCCGGCTGAAGGGCTGACCGGCAAGGTCGTCGAACTGTTGCCGGCCTCGCCGTACCTCTATATCCGCGTCAAGACGTCCACGGGCGACGTCTGGGCCGCCGTGCCGGAGACCAAGCTGGCGAACGGCGCCACGGTGACCGTGTACAGCGCGATGCTGATGACCAAGTTCGCGTCCAAGACGCTCAAGCGGACCTTCGACGAGGTCTACTTCGGCACGCTGACGCCGCCGGAGGCGGGCGCGGCAGGCGCCATGGGCGGGGCAATGGGCGGCGCTGCTGACGCCGCTGGTGCCGCGGGTGCCGCGGGTGCCTCTGGCACCAGCCCACACACGGGTGCGCCGGCTGCGGCCCCGGTCCAGGTGGGCAAGGTGGAGAAGGCCACGGGCGCTGACGCCAAGACGGTCGCCGATGCCTGGGCGCAGAAAGCGGGCCTCGCCGGCAAGACGGTCACCATCCGCGGCAAGGTCGTGAAGTTCAACGGCGCCGTGATGGGGAAGAACTGGATGCACCTGCAGGATGGCAGCGGCGACGCCACCAAGGGCACCAACGACATCACCGTGACCTCGATGGCCGAGGTGAAGGTGGGCGACCTCGTCACCATCACGGGGACCGTCCGCACGGACAAGGATTTCGGCGCGGGCTACTTCTACGCGATCATCGTGGAAGACGCAAAGGTCGTGAAGAACTAGGCCTGCCGCTCCTGAACGCCGCGTCCTCCGCGGCGTTCAGGGGGCCAGGCGGTCGATGCGCCAGCTCCGGTCGTCCTGGAGCGAATACTGGAAACGGTCGTGGAGGCGATTGGCGCGCCCCTGCCAGAACTCGAACGCGGCCGGCGTGACGCGGTAGCCTCCCCAGAACGAGGGGAGCGGCACCTTGCCGTCGGCGAACTTCCGCGACATCTCGTCCCACTTCATCTCGAGCAGCTTCCGCGACTCGATGATGCGGCTCTGCGGCGACGCCCATGCCGCGAACTGGCTGCCGAGGGGGCGCGAGATGAAATACGCCACCGTCTCGGCCATCGAGATGCGCTCCACCGCGCCGGTGATCTTGACCTGACGTTCCAAGCTGATCCACGGGAACAACAGCGCGGCGTGCGGGTTTTCAGCGAGCTGTGTCGCCTTGGTGCTCTCGAGGTTCGTGAAGAAGACGAACCCGCGCTGGTCGAACTGCTTGAGCAGCACCGTACGGATGGTCGGGCGCGCGTCGCGGCCGGCGGTGGCCAGGCTCATCGCGTTCGGTTCCACCAGCCCGGCCTGTCCGGCCTGCTCGTACCAGAGGCGGAACTGATCGACCGGATCGGGGAGCAGGTCGGCGCGCCGGATTCCGGTGCTGGTATACGAGGCACGAATGTCGGCGAGATCCATGGGCGAGAGTCGGGGATCGTGTGGCGGTGAAACAGACGTGATGGAAATGTGGTGGATCAACTCCGTCGCGGACACCCGTGCGAACCACCCGAACGTTCGCCAGCTTTCCTGAGCCTTTCACTCCGGGGACGCTCCATGACCAGCATTCGCCTGACGATCACCGCCGCCACGCTCGCGCTGACCACCGGCACCCTTGGCGCCCAGCAGGGCGCGGCGCCGGCTGCTGCGCCACCCGCGCTCACGCGCACCGTGCTGGTGCAGAAGACGCTGAGCGCGCCGGGGCGCGACGGGGTGCTGGTGCGCGCCGAGCTCGTGGCCGGAGGGTCATCGGTGCGGCACACGCATCCCGGCGAGGAGTTCGGGTACGTCCTGGACGGCACGGTGTCGTTCGACCTCGCCGGGCAGCCGACGCAGCTGCTCAAGGCCGGCGATTCGTTTTTCATCCCACCCAACACGCCGCACATCGCGCACAACACGGGCACGACCCCGGTGAAGCTCATCAGCACGTACATCGTGGAGACCGGAAAGCCGCTGTCCACGCCAGCGCCGTAGGTGGCGCGGCGCGGCGTCATGCCCGCGACGTGATAGCCGCGCCTTGCACCCGGGGGTAGCTTCTCCCCGTGCACTTCGCCCTCAAGGTTCTCCTCGGCTTGGCCGCCGGTTTCGCCGTCGGCCTCGCGATCGCCACCGGCCACGCCGACTTTCTCACCCCGGTGGCCCGCGTACTCGACACGGGCGGCACCATGTGGATCGCCGCCATCCGCATGACGGTCATCCCGCTCGTGATGAGCAGCATCATCGCGGGCGTCAATCGCGCCCCTGACGCCTCGACCATCGGTCGGCTCGGCGGGCGTGCCATGACTTTCTTTGTGGTGACCACGGCCATCGCCGGCGCGATGAGCGTGGCCATCGGCGCGCCGCTCCTCGGCCGCATCTCGCTCGACCCGGCCGCGGTGGCGGCGTTGCGCGCGACGGCGAGTACCGCGGGCGGACCCGCCGGCACGATGCCCACACTGTCGCAATGGCTGGTCGACCTGGTCCCGCTGAACCCGGTGAAGGCGGCCGCGGACGGCGCCATGCTGCCGCTCATCGTCTTCACCGTCTCCTTCGCCATCGCGCTCTCGCGCGTGGACGCCGCGCGCCGCGCGCCGCTCGTCGCCGCCATCGAGGCGGTGGAGGATGCCACGCTGCGTCTGGTGCGCTGGGTCATCAACCTCGCGCCTTATGGTGTGTTCGCCCTGGCGGTGCCGCTGGGCGCCAAGCTGGGGCTCTCCGCCCTCGGCGCCATGGCGAGCTACACCGTGATCGTCTGCGGCGTCAGCGTGTTCTTCTGCGCGACCGTGCTCTACCCGGCGGCAGCTCTCCTCGGGCCCATCCGACTCTCGGTCTTTGCGCGCGCCTGGCTGCCGGCGCAGGCGGTGGCCTTCAGTGCACGGTCCTCGATGGCGGCCTTGCCGGCGATGATCGAGATCGCGCGCGACCGGCTGAAGCTGCCGCCGTCCATCCATGGCTTCCTCATTCCACTGGCGGCCTCGACGTTCCGCCCAGGCGCAGGGGTCGGACAGATCCTCGGCGCGCTCTTCATCGCCAAGCTGTATGGCATCTCGATCAGTATGGGTGGACTGGTCGCCATCGGCGCCACCGCCGTGGTGACCTCGTTTTCGGTGCCCGGCATTCCGGGCGGTTCGATCGTCGCGATGGTCCCCGTGCTGATGGTCGTGAACCTTCCGGTCGAGGGGATCGGCATCCTGCTCGGTGTCGACACCATCCTCGACATGTTTCGCACGACGACCAACACCACAGGGCACCTGGCCTCCGCGCTGGTGCTGGCGCACGGCGAGCGGTTGACCGATGGCGAGTCGGCGACCGCCGAGTGAACCGCAGGGCGTACCGCCGCGTTGACCGTGGAAGTTCCCCCGCCCTGCCATGACCGTGCCCACACCGCTGTTGTTCGCCCTCCCCTGGCTGGTGCTGCCCGGCCTCGTGCTCTGGCGTCTGTCTCGCTCGACCTTCCTCAGGGACGAACCGAACACCCCACCTGACGATGCGCCGTTCGTCAGCGTCATCTGTCCCGCGCGCGACGAGGCGCGGCACATTGACGCGTTCGTGCGCGCCGCGCTGGCCAGCACGTATCCCCGTTTCGAACTCATCGTCGTCGACGACCATTCCACCGACGGCACCGGTATGATGGCCCGCGCCGCCGGGGCCGATGACCCGCGCCTCGTCGTCGTCGACGCACCGCCGCTCCCCATCGGCTGGTTCGGCAAACAATGGGCCTGCCACGCGGGCGCACTCCGCGCACGCGGCGACGTGATGCTCTTCACCGACGCCGACACGCGACACGGCCCGGAACTGCTGGTGCGCGGCATCAATGCCATGCGCCGCCGACAGAGCGACCTGCTCTCGATCGCCGGGCGCCAGGAACTGGGTTCGTTCTGGGAGCGCGTCGTGCAGCCCGCCATCTTCGCCACGCTCTTCTCGACATTCGGCGGCACCGAGGCGGTCAGCGACTCCCAGCGCCCACGCGAGAAAATCGCCAACGGCCAGTGCCTGCTGGTCCGCCGCGATGCGTACGACGCACTCGGCGGCCACGCCGCCGTGCGCGCCTTCGCCGCCGAGGACCTGATGCTCGCGCAGCAATGGTGCGCGGCCGGCAAGCGCGTGCATCTGGTGGCGGGCCTCGAATACTTGTCCACGCGGATGTACGCATCGCTCGGCGAGATCATCGACGGCTGGGCCAAGAACACATTCGCCGCCGGCAAGTACGTGATGCCCGACCACCCGGCCGCGCTGTGGCTGCTGCGGCTGGGGATGCCACTGGGGCCGGCGACCGGATGGATTCCGGTGCTGGCGCTGGCGCTCGGCATCGCTGGCGTCGCGCCGGCGTCCTGGGCGCTGTTCGGCGGCGCGGCCTACGGTGCATCGGTGCTGTACTGGCTGATCATCGTCCGTTTGACGGAGATCCCGCTGGGTTACGCGCTGCTGCACCCGCTGGGGGCGATGGTAGCGAGTTACATCTACGCGAAGGCGGCGTGGAACGGGGATCGGGTGAAGTGGAAGGCGAGGAGTTACACCGCGAAGTAACCCGCGGAGTGCGGGGTGCGGGGTGCAGATGAGGAGGTGAGGGGTGCGGGGTGGCGGGTGCAGGTGGGTGAGTGAGGGGGTGGGGTGAGTGCAGAGTGAATGCAGAGCGAGGCACGCATCTTCCGGCCAAACTCAACCCCCTCACCTGCACCCCCCCCCCCCCCCCCCCCCCCCGCCGTTCTGCCCCCCCCCCCCCCCCCCCCCCCCCCCCCCCCCCCCCCCCCCCCCCC
>CANNKR010000002.1 GCA_947504615.1 Gemmatimonadota bacterium
CCGCGGAGCAGCGCCTCGCGGGCGAAGATGTGCGCCGGGTTGCCGCTGTGCACGATGGGCTGCAGGACACTGGTGTAGCGATGCTCGTCCACCAGTTCGCGCAGCCAGGTGCTCTGACTGACGAGCGAGAACTGCGCATACGACTTCACGTGCGGAAAGTCCCCGATGGACAGCGCGCCACCTGCGGGCTTGTACAGCACCCGCGTTTCTTCCGCCTCGCCGTGGGTCAACTGACGGCGCAAGAGCCCCACGAGGTCCCGGAGTACGCTCCACTCGACGTCGACCACGAGGGCGTCCCCCGTTTCGGACTCGAAATCGAGCGTGTGCATGCGCAGCAGCGAGACCACCTTGGCCATGGCCTGCTCGGTGGGGCACCAGAGAAAGAGCCTGCCGAGCGGTGCCATCGCCTCGCCGGCCGAGTTTCGGCGGGCCGAGCGGTGCGTGATGAGGGTATGGCGCTGGGTCACAGATTCAGGGATTCTCGGACTCTGGCCACGGTGTTCGCCTCAGGCGCCACGGGGTGGCACGCGGACATCTTGTCCCGTTGAGCGTAGCACGCGGTTCTTCGCTCGGCAACACGAACTTGCCAAGGAAAGGCGACGCGATGCTCACCCCAACGGAAATCCACCAGGTTCCGACCGTCGATCGGCTGCGCGTGCTGTCAGCGTGGCGGACGGCGCGGGCGCGCACCGACCTGCTCATCGCGCTGCTGCTGATCGGAGGGTTCGTTGCCTTGAGCGTTTTCGGTGACATCACCAGGGTTCTGCCGGTGCTGTCGCTGATCGAGGTCCACCGCGCCTGGGCCGACGAGTTGCTGGTGGGGCTGCTGCTCGTGGTCGCCCTCGCGATCATTTTCACGCTGCGGCGGGTGCTCGAAACGGACGTGGCCCTGCGCGAGGCCAACGACGCGCAGGCGATGACGCGACTGTCGTTCGACGATAACCCGCAGCCGATGTGGATCATCGACATCAACAGCATGCACTTCCTGGCCGTCAACACGGCGGCCTGCACGCGCTACGGATGGAGCAAGGAGGAGTTTCTCGGCGATTTGACCCTGCGCGACATCCGGCCTCCGGATACGATCGGGGAGTTCAGTGAGGTGATGGGGCAGCGGGACGACTTGAAGCCCGTACACGGCAGCACGCACTGGACCAAGGACGGCCGGCGTTTTCGCGTGGATCTCCTGCGGTACCCGGTCAAATACGAAGGGCACGATGCGCGACTCGCCGTGCCCATTGATGTCACCGAGCGCGAGCAGCTGGCGGAACAGAAGCGCCGGTCGCTGGCGCGCTTCGAGGCCGTCTTCAACACGTTGGCCGCAGGCATCGTCGAGTCGGAGCAGGATGGGCGTATCGTGCAGTGCAACGAGGTGTTCGCCCAGATGGTCGGGCGCACGCGCGACGACCTCATCGGGGCCGGCCTGCCGTCCATCACGCACCCCGAGGATGTCGAAGGAGCGGAGCGTCGGCGCGGACAGGTGGCGGCGGGGGACGTGGCCAGCTACTCGCAGACCAAGCGCTACGTCCGCCCCGATGGGCAACCCGTGTGGACCCTCGTCACGGTGTCGCGCGTGTTGACGGATGACGAACTGGCCACTCCACGGCTGCTGAGCGTCGTGGTCGACATGTCGGAACACCGGCGCGTCGAAGAGCAGGCGGATCAGGCGCTCGAACGCCTGGCGCTGACGCTCGAAGCGGTCGGCGAGGGGCTGTGGGACTGGAATCTGGTCAGCGATGACTGTTTCCTGAGCCCCGCACTCAACCGACTGCTCGGCTATCTCCCCGATGAAATGCCCCCGCACATCAGCTCGTGGCGGCTACGCATCCATCCGGAGGACGCGCGGAAGGTGGAGGCGGTACTGCAGGCGCACCTGAGGGGAGAGACCACGTCGTACGAAACGGAACACCGCATGGCGGGCAAGGACGGCACTTTCCGATGGGTGCTCGACCGTGGTCGCGTGGTGCGACGCGCCCCCGACGGCACGCCGCTGCGGATGGTGGGAACGATGGTCGACATCAGTGCGCATCGCGACCTCGAGGACCAGCTGCGACAGGCACAGAAGATGGAGGCGGTGGGGCAGCTGGCCGGCGGCGTGGCGCACGATTTCAACAACCTCCTGACGGTCATCCGCACGGGGCTCGAACTCGCCCTCACCGATGCCATCCCCGAGCAGGCGCGGGCCGACTTGCGCGAGGTGGAACTGGCCACGGAGCGCGCGTCGTCGCTGACGTCGCAACTGCTGGTCTTCAGCCGGCGCGGCAACGCACAGCCTCGCCCGATCAGCCTGAACGACGCGGTGGATGATCTCGCCCGGCTGGTCCGGCGGGTACTCCCTGAGGACATCGGCGTAAGGCGCCAGCTCGAGTCGGAGTGCTCGGTATTGGCCGACCCGGGGCATGTGGGCCAGGCGCTCCTGAACCTCGCCGTCAATGCCCGCGATGCGATGCCTGAGGGCGGCATGCTGTCGCTGGCAACCTTCGACCGCACCGTGATGGCGGGCTCGCCCGAGGCGCGGGACGGTGTGGCGCCGGGCAACTACGGCGTCATCACCGTCACCGACACCGGCATTGGCATGGACGCCGACGTGCGCTCACACATTTTCGAGCCATTCTTCACGACGAAACCCCTCGGCAAGGGAACGGGGCTGGGGCTCGCCTCGGTCTTTGGTGCCGTCAAACAGATCGGTGGGGCCATTCGCGTCGAAAGCACCCCGGGAGTTGGCACGGGGTTTTTCCTCTACTTCCCTGTGGTCGACAGCAGTCGCCCCCAGACGGAAGAGGCGTTCGAGCGCACACTGCCCGGCGGGTCTGAGCTGGTGCTCGTGGTGGAGGACGAACCGGCGGTGCGCAGCGTGGCGGCTCGGCTCCTGGCGTCGCACGGATATCGGGTGCGCGAGGCCGCCAACGGCGTGCAGGCGCTCATCGTGCTGCAGGCCGAGCCGGGCATTGCCTGTGTGCTCACCGACATCGTGATGCCGGAGATGCCCGGCAGCGCGCTGGCGGCGATCATGAAGGAGCAGTATCCGCGCGTGCCGGTCGTGGTGATGTCGGCGCACGCACATGACGTGCTGGCGCAGTTTCCGTTGCCACCGAAAACGGTGGTCATCGAGAAACCGTTCACGGGCGCGACGATGCTGGAGGCGATCCGCGCCGCCATCGACACGCACCCCGCCACCACGCACCCCGCCAACACGCCCCCGTCGTCGGCGCTCGTCCCGCAATAAGAGCGGGGCGGCCTCCACCAAGGAGACCGCCCCGCTCATTCCTTACGGTCGTCCGCCGCCTACTGGATCGGCGGCTTCACATCATAGAACGTGTTGAAGAGCAGGCGGAAGGTGCCGTGCGGCTGGGCACGGAAGACAATCTCGGGGCCGAACAGATAGAGCGTACCCGAGCCCACCGCGGCCTGCGCGATGGCCGTGCCGCCTTCGAGGTACTTCTCACCCCACGCCCAGCCCGAAACGAGCGGCGCCTTGTCGTACCAGGCGATCCGCTTGACGCCCTTGGCCGCGGCATCGGGTCCGAGCTTGAAGACCGGCGAGTTGTCGTAGAAGACGTTGGCAGTCGCGTCCATGCCCTTCGTCACCGTGGACGTCGTGTCGAATGACGCCTTCAGGAGGGAGCCGGGCACGTAGAACTTCTCCGCGGGCAGTGCCTTGCCGTCCTCGGTGAGGTAACTCTCCACGGGCAGGCCAAGGGTCTGCGCGAGCGAGGTGGACGATCCGATGGTCACCACGCGCCCGCCGGCTTCCATGAACGCCTTGAGCTGGGGCACGGTCTTGTCGACGGTCACATTGCCGGTGGTCTTGCGATACTCAGCCGGCAACGAAGCCGTGTCGGGACCGGCGCCACCACCACCGCCGCGACCACCGCGGCCACCCGCGGCCGGAATGGAGCCGTCGGGGAAGATGATGACATCGTACTTGGCACGCAGGTTGCCCGCATCGAGTTCCTGCGGGAAGATATCGGTGGACGGGATGCCGAACTGCTCGAGGAGCCAGCGCGTGTGGCCCGACGGCATCTGGCCGCCGTACCGGTCGAAGAGCGCGATGCGTGGCGCCGTGAGCTTCTGCGCCCCGGTGGGACGCTTGCCCTCGGCGAACGACACGCCGAGTTCCCGGGCCGCCCGCTCGGCGACCGGTCGGCTCTTGCCGTTGTTCGCGACATAGAAGTTGCCGTCGAAGGCACGGTACACGTCGACGCCGGCCTTCTGCAGGCGTGCGACGGCCGCGAAGGCGTCGTTCTGCACGGGCGACAGCTTCCACGATCCGCCCTTGGCTACGACGCCCGCCGGTGCGGTGACGAGCTTTGAGGGTTCGATGCGGTCGCACGGGCAGTCGAAGGCGTCAAGCACACGATCGAAGTGCACGCCCATCTGCAGGGCAAGCGTCCAGCCGGCATTGTCGTACGGAGGCGTCGGCGGGGCGCCGGGGAACCGGAAGTCGTTCGGATGGTCCTGCGGCTCGAACATGTCGATCACGTGCGGGCGATACGCCTGCGCCGTCTTCACCACCATGGAGCCGGCGGGATACGACTTGCCGGCCACGGTGAACGCCGCCGTGGCGCGGTGCACGATGATGGCGTTCTTCTGCAGCTTCTCGATGAACTTGAGTGCTGTCGGGAAGTCCGCCTGGTCGGACGGCAGGATATAGCCGCGCGGATCGCGCAGCGACGGGTCGCGCAGCATGCCGAGGAACTTCGGGTCAGCGGGCGGCGCGCCAAATCCACCGCGTCCCCCGGCGGCCGGGGAGGCAGCCGTTCTCGGCGCGGCGGCCGCAATGGCGTCCTTGATCGCCTGCAGCCGCTTGGGCCACAGCGTCCACGAGTCCGTGCTTCCCGCGGCGATCATGTCGGCGCCCATCTGCCAGTTGCGATAGAGCATCGTCTCGCGATACCGCTGCGCAAAGTCCAGCACGGCACGATTCGCCGTCACCGAGTAGTCAATGGACTGCCGGAAGTGCCATTCCTGCGGCAGGATAGGAAGCGGCAGGTCGGCGTTGCGGAGCAGCTTGTCGGGAATGAACGGGATGCGCATCGGCGTCGGATTGCCGATCGTCTCGGTGAGCAGGCCGATGATGTTGTGGTAATACGCCGTGGTGCGCAGGCCGCCATTCCACCAGGTGGAGTACAGCGTGGAGGTGCGCATCGTGGCTCCCGGCTTGTTCTCCGAGACAAAGCGCGCATGCATCGCCGAGCCGACCTGGTCGAGCCCCGTCATGATCAGCGAGTGCAGATTGTAGTTCATCGGGTCGCGGAACGGCGGCACGAACAGCACCGTACCGGCCGGGCCGGTCTGGTGATGGTTGTACATGATCTGCGGGAACCACTCCTGGTACATCGCCCGGTTCATGTTGAACGTCTCGGGCTGGTTCATCGCGTACTGGTCGCGGTTGTTGTCGTGCCCGATGTACTTCTGGTAGAGGCGCGGGATGTTCATGTTGCGCAGCTTCGGGTCGCTCTCGCGCATGTACCAGTTGGCCACCAGCTCCATGCCGTCCGGGTTGGCCTGGACGAAGACGATGATGACGTCGTTGAGGATGCGCAGCGTCTCCTCGTCAGTCTGCGACAGGAACTGCCAGCTGGTCTCGATGAGCTGGTTGGCGCCGAGCACTTCGGTGGCGTGCAGGCCGCCGTCAATCCAGACGATGGACTTCCCTTCCTTGGCGAGCGACTTGGCCTGCGCGTCGGTGAGCCCCTCGGCGTGGCTGAGACGCTCCGCGATCTGCCGGTACTTCTCGCGGTTCTTGAGGTTCTCCGGCGACGAGACAATGGCCATCAGCTGCGGACGCCCTTCAGCGGTCAGGCCGATGGTGTCGAGCACCATGCGGTCGGACTCCTTGGCCAGCGTCTCCCAGTACTTGGCGAACTGGGTGTAGTTGGGAAGCCAGTAGTCTTCACCGATCTCGTGCCCAAAGAACTGCTTGGGCGTGGTCAGCTTGCCCTGGGCGATCGCGGCGAACGGGAGCGCGGTGGCCAGCACGATGGCGGCGAACGCGCGGCGGACGAATGGGCGCATGGTCCTTGGGGATGCGGGTCGGCGCGCGGCCGGGTGGTCGCGCAGGGGCAGACGCAGTGCTAACGCCGCGGCGGCGCGGCGCGTTGAACGGAAATGCTATCTTGAAGGGTCCCCTTCCGTAAGAGATCGGCCCATGAACGTCCTTCGCCCCCTCGTGCTTGTCGCGGCCCTGGCCTCCCTGCTGGGCGCCCAGGTTCCCCAATCCGAGTACCTGACCCGTCGCACAGCGCTCACCAGGTCGCTGCCCGGCGACGGGGTGCTCCTGGTGCTCGGCGCGCCGGAACCCAAGGAAAATTACCAGAACTTCTGGCAGTCCCAGAACTTCCGGTACCTGACCGGATTCCTCGAGCCCAGTTCGGCGCTGGTGATCGTGCGCCACCGCGGGGTCGACCGGGGGATGCTGTTCGTGGAGCCCAGAGATCCGGCGCAAGAGGTCTGGACCGGTGAACGGCTGGGCGTGGAGGGGGTGAACGCGCGAACCGGGCTGCAAGGGCGCGAAGCGAGCACGCTGCACGGCGTCCTCGATTCGCTGCTGGCCGGCGGCGGGACGCTGTTCGCCGTAGGCGACTTCTCGGCGGGTGGCGGTTCGGACGTGCCCGGCGCGGCGCGACCGCGCACGGCGGACGACCAGTTCATCGACAGACTCAAGGCGCGGCACCGGAACCTGAAGGTCGCCGACGTGAACGCCGGGGTGATGCGCCTGCGGGCGTCGAAGTCGGCGGGGGAACTCGCACTCATTCGGAGCGCCGCCACGGTGAGCGCAGCCGCGCACCGCGAGGTGCTGCACACCATCGCGCCGGGCATGGCGGAGTTCGAGGTCCAGGCGCTCGCCGAGTACACGTTCCGCCGCAACGGCGCGGACGGTCCGTCCTACGGTTCGATCGTCGGGTCGGGGCCGAACTCGACGACCCTGCACTACAACAAGAACGACCGGTTCATGCGTGACGGCGAGGTGCTGAACATGGACATGGCCGCCTACTACGCCGGCTATTCCGCCGACATCACGCGCACGGTGCCGGTCAACGGCGTGTTCAGCCCGGCGCAGCGCGACATCTATACGATCGTGCTGGCCGCGCAGGCGGCCGCGGAACGGCAAGTGAAGCCGGGCGTGGCATTCCGGGTGCTCGACGACTCGGCGGTGACGGTCCTGCGCCGCGGCCTCGCGACGCTGGGCCTGATTGAAGCGCCCAACGCCACCTACGACTGTGGCACTCCCGAACGCGCGGAGCGCTGCCCGCAGTACCGGCTGTATTACATGCACGGTCTTGGGCATCCCATCGGCCTCGACGTGCACGATGTGGACGTCTACAGCACCGGGGCGATGGCCGAGGGGAGCGTGTTCACGATCGAGCCCGGCCTGTATGTGCGCGCCAACACGGTGGACGTCATTCCCGACACGCCGGCCAACGCTGCGCTGAAGGCGAAGATCGCGCCCGCCGTGCGGCGCTACGCCAACATTGGCGTGCGCATCGAGGACGACTATGTGGTCACGGCCACGGGCTACGACCGCATCACGGCCGGCGCGCCGCGCGAGATGGACGAGATCGAACGCGAGATGGCGCGGAAGAGCGGGCCTCCGGCCCGCGATTCGGCGCAGGTGGACGCGTACCGGAAGAGCAAGCCGTAGGGCGGCAGCGAACTCAGCGCGCCGTCGTAGTCCCCGACAGGATTCCGCGGCGGACACGCACCGCCTTGGCATTCGCGGCAGGATCGTCTTCCAGCCGGGCGCTGATCAGCGTCGCCACGCGGACGGTGCCCGAGAGCGTAAGCGGCGCATCATCGCGGCGGATCTCGATGACCAGCGGCGCGCCCTCACGGGCGCCCGCGTGGTCGCGCCATTTGCGGTTGAAGTCCGGGTCTGCGGCGCTGACACCCGCCACGCGCACGAGTACGTCGCCGACCCGCACGCCGGCCTGCTGGGCCGTGCTGAACGCGCCGACCTCGGCTATGCGCAAACCGGCCGAGTCGGGGGCCAGCGACACGCCCAACCGAGCCTCGCGCAGTGTGTCGGTGACCAGGCGCCATCCTCCCTTGGCCAGCCACTGTTTCCACGGGTACGGCTCGCGACCGTCCACATACTGATCGTTGAAGTCGCGGAATGGCGCACCGCGTGCCGCACGCGACACCGCACCCCACCAGTCGTCGGGCGTGAAGCCACGACCGGCCTTGAACGTCGCGACGTAGAGCTCCCGCAGGACGTCGTCGAGTGACTGCTGGTTGTCGCTGGCATCGCGGATGAGGATGTCAAGGGCGAGGCCGGCGAGCGATCCCTTGTCGTAGTAGATGTCCGACGTGCCGTCGGTGGTGTGGATCCACGCCTGCAGCGAGGCATCCTCGAGCGCGACGGGGGGGAGCTGCGCCACATGATCCATCTTGCCCTGCGTGGTGCGCAGGAACTCCCCGGCAGTGATCACGCCACCGCGCACCAGCGAGAGGTCGGCGTAGTAGTCGGTGATCCCCTCGCTGACCCACAGCCAGGGCGTGGGCTGCGTCTGGTCATAGCGGTACGGGAACATGTCCACCGGCCGCAGGCGCTTCACGTTGAACGCGTGGAAGATCTCGTGCGCGTACACGCTGGGGACAAACGATTCGTCCAGGAACTCGCTGCCGACGACGCCCACGTTGGAGTTGTGGTGTTCCAGCGCACTCATGCCGCCAAAAGTCGAGTCGGCAATCTGCATGACCGTGTAGGTGCTCCACGGCGTCTCGTGGAAGACGGCGACCTGCGGCGGGACGGCGCGACGCAGCGCCTCCCACAGCGTGGCGCGGCGTGCGCCGGCCACGGACCCTCGCGGATACGTTGCCAGACGCATCCAGCGGTCGGCGATGCGCATGCTGTCCAGATCGAAGCTTCCCACGAAGAACGGCGAATCCACCAGGTCGTGATAGTCGGGTGCGGCGAAGGTGCGGCCGTCCCCGCTGGCGAGCCCGCTGGCGACCTGCCATCCCTGCTCGGCCTGCACGGTGACGGTGCTCGCGAACTCGAGGGGTCGCCCTTCGGCGTAGGGGAAGACATTGGTGCCGTTGACGAGCGCAAACTGGTCGCGCGCCCAGTTGAACGCATTGTCCAGGGAATCTGCGCGCGCCTCGAAGGTCACCGTCACCTCGCGGGCGCCGTCTGCCTGGATGCGCCAGGTATCGGGGTCGAGTTTGTCCCACCGCAACGGCTTGTCCTGGGACGTCGCCGAGAAGCCCGAGACGAAGCGCGCGTAGTTGCTGATCTCGTAGGCCCCGGGGGTCCAGGCTGGAAGCGACAGCAGCACCGGGTCGCGCCCGCTGACCAGGAATACCATCTGCACACCGACGGACCGCTGCAGGCCGTGCACCGCGTCGAACTGCAGGCGGTAACGCACGTCGCTGATCGGCGCCGACCGCGGCGTGGCGCGCTCGCGCGGTGCTTGCGCGGCGGCGGGGAGCGCAAGGACAAGGGAACCGACGAGGGCGATTCGGCGCATGAGGGGGTCCGGATGATGGCTCCCGAAATAGTAGCCGCGCCACGCGGGTTTCGCGTCAT
Organism: Gemmatimonadota bacterium; assembly: GCA_947504615.1. Lineage (GTDB taxonomy): Bacteria > Gemmatimonadota > Gemmatimonadetes > Gemmatimonadales > Gemmatimonadaceae > PNKL01. The sequence goes on from CANNKR010000002.1 coordinate 9,530, forward strand.
CCACGTCGGCGGTGTACTTTTCCTGCCAGCCCACACCTTTCGCGACAGCGCCTCCGGGCCGCTGCTCGCCGTGCCCGTGTCCCGCTTTGGGAGGAGCTCCGCCGCATGACCGGACCGAATACCCGAGGCAGCAAGGCCGCCGAACCCAAGCGGCTGCACCTGATCATGCGCGACACCACGATGCTCGATGGGGAGATCTACATCGGCGATGACGCGCCGCTCGTGCAGTTCCTCGCCAACCGCAAGGGCGGCTGGATGAACATGGTGCATGCCCGACGGCCGAAGCTGAACGAGAACCCCGGTCACATCATCGTCCAGACCGACCACATCGTCCTCGCGTCGGCACCTGACGGCAATGTCCTGGTGTTGGGGCAGGCGGCGCACGGCGTCGGTGAGCGCGCCGTGGACATCGTGCTGGTGGGTGGCACGACGGTAAAGGGTGTCCTCCCGTTGGCCCCGCAGCAGCGCCTGAGCGACTATCTCAACTCGAGCGGACGTTTCATCGGCGTAAAGGCTGCGTCGCTCGCCTCCGACGGGCGCGCGCTCGGGGACGTCGTCATCCACTCATCGGCCATCACGATGCTGCGCGAGACGCGTGAGTCCGCGGGCCCAGCGATCGGCCCAGGCGATTAGCCGTTAGCCGTGGAGTGCGGTGCGCACGCGCTCCACGAGTTCGTCCGGGCTGAACGGCTTGACCAACAGGTCGGCGTCGCCCAGCAGTTCCCCTTCGGCCGCGATGACATCGGCGGCATACCCCGACATGAAGAGCACGCGTGCGTCCGGCCGCGTCGCGCGGAAGCGGCGGGCCAGTTCGCGCCCGTTCAGCCCCGGCATCACGACATCGGTCAGCAACAGGTCGATGCGCCCCGGCTCGCTCGCCGAGACCATCAGCGCCTCGGTACCGTCATGCGCCACCAGGATCCGGAAGCCGGCGCGTGTCAGCGCCACCCGGACGAGTTCGCACACGGAATCTTCGTCCTCAACGACCAACACCGTCGTGGTCGTCCCCGGCAACAACGGGGCGACGATCCTGGCGGCCGCCTTCGGGACGGGCGGCACCTCGACGCTGCCGAACGGCGCCGGCGCGGCGAGCGGGAGCAACACGCGCATCTGGGTGCCAGCGCCGGGCGAGGACTCCATCATGATGGTGCCGCGGTGCTGGCGCGCGATACCGTACGCCGTGGACAATCCCAGCCCCGTCCCCTTGCCGCGCGGCTTCGTCGTGAAGAACGGATCAAATGCCTTGCGGCGTGTCTCCTCGTCCATCCCTGAGCCGGTGTCGGAGACGATCAGGGCACCATAGGTGGCGACCGCGAGCGGTTCGGAGTTGGAGAGATCGGGCACGAGGATCTCCTCGAGTCCCACCCGCACCTCGACCCGCCCGCCGTCCGGCATCGAGTCGGCCGCGTTGATCACCAGATTCATCAGGACCTGCTGCACCTTGGCGCGATCGGCCTCCACCACGATGCCGGGTTCGGCAATCACGGACAGTTCCACGCTGGCGCTGAGCGTGCGTCGCAACAGCGGCTCAAACTCTGCCACGACCTCGGACAGGTCCATGCGGCGCACCTCGAGCACCTGTGCGCGGCCGAACGCGAGGAGCTGGGCCACCACTTCCTTGGCGCGGCCAGCCGCCGTGCGCACCAGGGCGAGGTCCTTGCGCACCGGGTTCCCCTCCGGCACCGCCGCCATGGCCAGATCGGTGTACCCGAGAATCGGCGTCAGCAGGTTGTTGAAGTCGTGCGCGATGCCGCCGGCCAGCCGGCCGATCCCCTCCATCTTCTGCGCCTGCGCGAGTTGCTCGAGCGTCTCCCGATATTTGGACTCGCTGCGTTGCACCGCGGACGCGTCGGCCTCCCGCCGCCCGCGCAGGGCTTCGTCCATCACCACGAACTGTGCCGCCAGCGCCCGGATCTCCTGCACAGGGCTCGCCTCGAACTCGGCGAGCACGCCGCGCGGCACGAAATTGCCGCCCGCGAGGTCCTCGGCGACCGAACCGATTGCCTGCAACGGCGTCGCCAGTTGGGCATCCAGCCAGCGCGCCACGGCATAGACGACCAGTAACGCCCCGAGCATCAGGACGATGAGCGCCAGCGAGGTCGGGATCATGGCTTCGTGCAGTGACGCAAGCGGATCGTCGACGAGTGCAATGAACGGGAACCCGGAGACGCGTTGCGCCACGGTGAGTCGCGGATTGACGCCGAGCCGGTCGACGTGCGTGACGGTATCGTGCGTCGGCACTGCCACGAGTTGGCTGACACTGTCGCCCAGCACGCTCGACAGTTCGGGTCCGCGCTGCGCGCCCGGCGTCCACTGGCCCGACGTGCTCGCCACCACACGACCGACGCGGTCCAGCAGCTGCACCGCACCATCGAGGGCCCCCGTACGCGCCGACAGGATGGCGCGCAGCGTTCCCGCGTCGAGGGCTCCCATCACCACGCCGCCAAAGCTGCCGTCGACGGTCAGCAGCGGGACGGCGAGTGGCAGAATGGGCTCGACCCCGGGGCGCAGCAGATGCAGTTGCCCCATCACCAGTTCGCCGAACACCGGCCGCCTCGTGGCGCGCGACTCCTCGAAGTACGGACGACGCGCGATGCTCCTCCCGCGATTCGGCACGCCGGTGGTGGACGAGTCGGGCGAAGACACCAGTACCGTGCCTCCGGCGTCCGTCACGAAGAAGTTCAGGAACTCCGAATGCGATGCGTGGAACGCGCGAAGGATCGTCTCGGCCCGTACCGACGAGCGCGGCAGGCTGGGACCGAGGTCGCGCACCAGCGCCTGCACCGACGCCAGGCGCGACTGCAAGAACTGGTCGGCCCCTTCCCGGGCGCTGGTGACCGCCTGCCGGAGCTCGGCGGAGACCCGGTTGAACTGCGCCGCGTACGACGCCCGCGCGAGCAGCAGGACGATGATCGTCATCGGCACCATCACCACCGGCACGGTGCGGTCGAAAAGCACATCCCGCCAGGATCGCGAGGGACTCGACGGCGCGCCGATCCACCTCCGCACCACCGTCAGGCGCGACGCCCCGTCCGCCACCGCCGCGTTCATGACACCGTTCAGCAACTGCTTGACCAGCAGGAGCAACACGTACCCGCCGGACAAACCCATCCACCAGCGAAAGATCAGCAGGTCGAGCAGCGCTCCGCCGGTCACCCAGAAGAGCACGTCGGCCACCACCAGGCTCCGGGTGCGCGCGGCAAGACGCGAGGTGACGTAGCCCTCGACGGCATACATCACGATGGCAGCGAGCATCGCCTCGCGGACGCCACCGTACACCGCGTAGCCCACCACCGCCGCCACGATCCCTGGCACGACGCCAAGCTGCCAGTACGCAAACAGCACGAACGCCCCGCCGAAGGCGAACTCGGGCGTCTCCGGCGACAGCATCGGCACCCGATAGTGGTTGAGCACCAGCGCCAGCACGCCGCAGAGCACGCCACCGGCGATGCGCAACGGGAGCGGACGTTCCGACATGCCGGGACCCGACGTCCTGGCACTCAGCACAGGCCGGCTCGGCACGGAGGGTGGGCAATCATCATAGCCTAAGATATCAGCACCAGCGCCGCCCGCGGCAACGGCTGGCCGCGCCGATCGCCGGACGACATCTTCCTCTCCTGCCGCGCCGGACGTCTCCCGCATCCCTCAGCGACCTCCATGCGTCTCCCGACGATCGCCTGTTTTCTGCTCCTCCCGGGCCTCGCCGCCCAAAGCGCCGCCCAAAGCGCCGCCCAAGGCGCACCGCCCGTGCGCTACGACGTCTCGTTTCCCAACGCCGTACACCACGAGGCGTCGATCGTCGCCGAATTCCAGGGCGTCCCCGCCGGAACGCTCGTGCTGCGCATGAGCCGCAGTTCACCGGGGCGCTACGCGCTGCACGAGTTTGCGAAGAACGTCTACGGCGTGACGGCCGTCAACGGAGCCGGGCGCACGTTGCGCGTCACACGGCCCAATCCGCATCAGTGGAACGTCATGGGGCATGACGGCACCGTGCGGGTGACGTACGTCCTGTTCGGCGACCTCATCGACGGCACGTACACCGGCATCTCCGACGCGCACGTGCACCTCGGCATGCCGGCCACGTTCCTGTGGGCCCGCGGCTTCGAGGCCCGCCCGATCACCGTCACGTTCCATCCACTGCCGGGGTGGTCGGTGGCCACCCAGCTCACGCCAACGCGCGACTCGACGACGTTCACCGCACCGCACCTGCAGTACTTCATGGACAGCCCCACCATGCTGGGGCCGCTGATGGTGCGCAGCTGGCCCGTCACCTCGAACGGGCGCACCACGCAGTTTCGCGTGGCGCTGCACCACGAGGGAACCGCCGCCGAGGCCGATGCTTATACGGAGTACACCAAGCGCATCGTGCACGAGGCCGAGGGTGTCTGGGGCGAGCTGCCGGCATACGACTTTGGCCAGTACACGTTTGTTGGCGCGTACGTACCCTATGCGCACGGCGACGGCATGGAGCACCGCAACTCCACCTCGCTCACCTCGAGCGCCACGCTCGCCGACAAGATGCTGGACGAACTGGGGACGGTCTCCCACGAATTCTTCCACTCGTGGAACGTCGAGCGCCTGCGTCCGGCGTCCATCGAGCCGTTCGACTTCACCGACGCGAACATGTCGGAAGAACTCTGGCTGGCCGAAGGCTTCACGTCGTACTACGGCCCCCTCGTGCTCGCACGCGCCGGTATCACCACGGTGACGCAGTTCCTTCAGGAGCTCGGGGGCGCCGCCAGCGACGTCGTGACCGCGCCGGGGCGCCGATGGTTCACCGCCGTCGAGATGAGCGAACAGGCGCCCTTCGTCGATGCCGCACGATCGGTCGACCCGCAGAACAAGGCGAACACCTTCATCTCCTACTACACGTGGGGCTCAACGATCGCGCTCGGGATGGATCTCGCCCTGCGCGCTCGCGCCGATACCCTGTCCCTCGACACCTTCATGCGCGCGATGTGGCGCGAGTTCGGGCGGCATCAGGTGAACTACGCGCCATCCAGGCCGTACCGCGTCGATGATGCCCGGCGCATCCTCGGCCGGGTCGCCGGTGACTCCGCCTGGGCCAATGATTTCTTCGCGCGCTTCGTCACCGGCCGCGACGTTCCCGACTACGCCGCACTCGCCGACCGCGCCGGCATCGTCGTGCGCAAGGCCGCTGCCGGGCACGCGTGGCTGGGCAACCCGGAGTTCCGCACCGACCGCGACAAGGTGACCGTCGCAACTGCCGCGCGGCAGGGTTCGCCTGCATACGAGGCGGGCCTCGAAGCCGGCGATCGCGTGGCACAGCTCGACGGTGTCGTCATCGGCCGGGCAGCGCAGATTGACTCGATCGTCGCGGCGCACAAACCCGGCGACCGGCTCCCGATGGTGTTCAATGGCCGCTCCGGCGCCAGGCAGGTGGTGCTGACCCTCGCGGAAGACCCGCGCCTCGAGTGGGTGCTCGGCGAAGACGCCGCGCAACCGCCCACCGCGGCCCAACTCGCATTTCGCCAGCGCTGGCTGTCGTCGGCTCGTAAGGATTGATGCTCCCTCATCCCGGAACACACCACATGCTGCGATTTCTCGTCCGTTGCCTTCTGCTCGCCGGTATCGCCGGCCGTGCCCTCGCGCAGGGAGGCGGCGCGAACGCCGACCTGATCCTCACCAACGGCCGCATCTACACGTCCGACGACACGCGCCCCGTGGTCGAAGCCGTGGCCGTGGCCGGCGGCAAGGTGCTCTTTGCCGGCAACGCGACCGGCGCGATGGCGCTCAAGGGGCCGGCGACCCGCGTGGTCGACCTTGGCGGCCGCACGATGATTCCCGGCATGGTGGACGCGCATGGGCACGTCGCGGGACTCGGCGATGCGCTGCACATCGTGGATCTCACCGGCACGACGTCCTACGACGAGGTGGTTGCGCGTGTCGCCGAGCGTGCGAAGCGGACGCCCAAGGGCCAGTGGGTGCTCGGCCGTGGTTGGGACCAGAACGACTGGGGCGACACACGCTTCCCCACGCACGACAAGATGACGGCAGCCGTTCCTGACCATCCCGTGTACATCGTGCGCGTCGACGGACACGCCGGGCTGGCGAACCTGAAGGCCCTTCAGGCAGCCGGCGTCACCGCCACCACGCAGGATCCGTCCGGCGGCCACATCGAGCGCAGCGCCGATGGCGCACCGGCCGGTGTGTTCGTGGACAATGCCCAGGGACTCGTGCGGCGCGCCATCCCGCGCCAGACGCGCGACGAAGTGAAGACGTCGATTCTCGATGCCGTAAAGGAGGCACAGCGCTGGGGACTCACCGGCGTGCACGACGCCGGGGCCGGCGCCACCGAACTGGACGTGTACGAGGAACTCGCAAAAGCCGGGCAGATGAAGTTCCGGCTGAACGCCATGATCAGCGACGATGCAAAGACCGTGGACGCCTGGTTCAAGCGCGGCCCCCTCGTGGCCGGCTACAACGGCACGCTGTGGGTGCGGTCCATCAAGCTGTACGCGGACGGCGCGCTGGGATCGCGCGGAGCAGCGCTGCTCGACCCGTACACCGACGACCCCAAGAACACCGGCCTCCTGGTCTCGGCGCCTGCGCATATCCGGGAGGTCGCCGCGGGCGCGCTCAAGGCCGGCTTCCAGGTGAACACCCACGCCATTGGCGATCGAGGCAATCGCCTGGTGCTCGACGCGTACGAGGCCGCGCTCAAGGCCACCCCCACCGCGGATCACCGGTTCCGTGTGGAGCACGCGCAGATCCTCAACTACGACGACATCCCGCGCTTCGCCGCACTCGGCGTGATCCCCTCGATGCAGGCCAGCCACCAGACGAGCGACATGTACTGGGCGGCCACGCGCCTCGGCTCTGGCCGGTTGCTGGGCGCGTATGCCTGGCGATCGTTGCTCAACACGGGCGTCGTGGTGCCCAACGGCAGCGACTTCCCCGTGGAGCAGGTGAATCCGCTCATCTCGTTCCACTCGGCCGTGTCGCGGCAGGACGCCCGGGACTGGCCGCCGGGCGGCTGGTATCCGGCCGAGCGCATGACGCGCGACGAAGCGTTGCTGGCCATGACGTTGTGGCCCGCGTACTCCGCGTTCCAGGAGAAGGTCCTCGGCTCGCTGACGCCGGGAAAATTCGCCGACTTCGTCGTGCTCGACCAGGACATCATGCGGGTGCCGGCGGAACTCCTCCTCCGCACCAAGGTGCTGTCGACGTGGGTGAGTGGCGAGAAGGTGTACGAGGCCGCTCCGTGACCGAGCGGCCAGCCCTCGGCATCAAGCAGTTCTTCCTGATCCGCACCGCCATGGCGGTGGGCGTGATCACGTTCATCGGTGTGGCGTGGGTGGTACGAGGGCAAGGTCAGCCGGCCGCGGTGCCGGCCGCGTCGCTGCGAACGCTCATCACGGTGATGTACACATCGGTCGGCGTGGCGGCCGCGGTGGTCATGGCGCTGCGCCTGCGCATCGCGTCGGCCACCGCGCCGATGCAACGATCCCTGTCGGTGGTCGCCTGGGCCGTGGGGGAGTTCGCCGCGCTCTTCGGCGGCGTCCTCTTCTTCCTCACGGGCGAGTGGCGGCTGGTGCTGCCCGGCGCCCTCGTCTTCGCACTCGCACTCGCCGCGGTGCCGCTGCCGCGCGACTGACGCGCGAGGTGGGCGTTACGCTCGGCATCGGAGTACCGGTGCCGAGACTGATGACCACCGCCGGCGTCGAATCCATTGATTCCGTCGCCTTGTCGTGAGGGGCGCTGGAATGTACCGTCCGCAGACCCTCCTGTCCGGATCCTCCCGATGCTCTCCGACGCTTCGCTCACGCTGCTCCGCCGGCTGCTCGACACCCCGGGTCCTTCGGGCTTTGAATCGGCGCCGGCCGCGCTCTGGCGCGACGAGGCGCGGCGCTTTGCCGCCAGCGTCGAGGGCGACGTGCACGGCAACTCGATGGCCGTGGTGAACCCCGGCGGGTCGCCAACCATCATGCTCGCGGGCCACATCGACGAGATCGGACTCATTGTCACGTGGATTGATGACAAGGGTTTCGTCTACATCGGCCCGATCGGCGGCTGGGATCCGCAGGTGCTCGTCGGGCAGCGCCTGCGCTTCGCCGGGCGCGGGGGCGACGTGATCGGCGTGGTGGGCAAGAAGCCCATCCACCTCATCAAACCCGACGAGCGCGACAAGGCCGTCAAGATCACCGACCTGTGGGTGGACATCGGCGCCGCCTCGCGCGACGAAGCCGAGGCGCTGCTTTCGGTCGGCGACGCCGGCGTCATCGACGCCCGGCTGGTGGAACTGCCCAACGGGCGCATCGTCTCGCGATCGATCGACGACCGCATCGGCGCCTTCGTGGTGCTCGAGGCACTGCGGCGATACGCCGAACAGCCGGGCGAGGCCCGCGTGGTGGCGGTGGCCACGACGCAGGAGGAGATCGCGCATCAGGGCGGGGGGGCGCGGGTGAGCGCCACGCGCGTGGCGCCGCAGATGGCGATCGTCGTGGACGTCACCTTCGCCACCGATCACCCGGGCATGGAGCGCAAGGAACTGGGCGAGCACAAGCTGGGGAGCGGGCCGGTGATCACGCGCGGTTCTGTCACGTCACCGGTGGTGGTACGGCTGCTGCGTGACGTCGCCGAGCGCATCGGCATCCCGTACACGCTGCGGGCCGAGGGGCGCGACACGAGCACCGACGCCGATGCCATTCACGTGGCGCGGGAGGGCGTGGCCACGGCGCTTCTCAGTGTGCCCAACCGGTACATGCATTCGCCGAACGAGATGGTGGCGCTCGACGACCTCGACCGCGCAGCGACGCTCATTGCCGAAACCTGCCGGGCGGTGAGCGCCGCCACGGACTTTACGGCTCGCTGACCGCCGGCATGCTGCCGGCGCTCGTCTGCCGGCGGGCGCGCGTGTAGAGGCGGGCCGCGGTCTCGCGCACGTCCTTGTCGCGATCTTCCAGCAGCTTCTGCAGCGTGACCATGGCCTGCGGTGTGCGGGCCTCGCCCATGGCCTCGATGGCGCTGAGCCGCAGGGTCGAGATGTCGCGTCGCCGCAGCAGCCGCTGGTCGGGCATGGCGAGCGCCACAAGCTTCTGTACGCCCTCCGCCAGGGCCATCCGCCCCAGCGCCGTGATGATCGCGAGTTGCACATCGAGCTCGGATTCGGCGTCCAGGCGCTGCACGAGAGCGGACACCAGCCGCGGTTCCCGCCGCCCCTGCAGGACGACGGTCGCGGCCAGCCGCACTTCGGGCGATGCATCCTCCGCGGCCCGCAGCAGTGCGTCTGCCACGAACGATGAACCCGGAAACACGGCCAGCGCCTTCACCGCCGCCTGCCGTACACGCACGCTGGAATGACCAAGCTGGTCGCCCAGCACACGTTCCGCGTCGGCGAAGCGCAGTTGCGCCACGAGGCCGATGGCGCGCTCCACCACGGACGGCCGGTCGTCATCGAGCATCGCCACGACGGCGTCGCGCGCGGCAGGCAGCCGACCCAGCAGCGCAGAGTACAGCGCGCGCCATTCGGCACTGGGCGCACACGAGACGCGATCGGCCACCGCTTCGGCACCGTCCTCGCCGAACCGCGACAGCACCTGTTCCACGGACGCGCTGAGCGAGGGAGTGTCGGTATAGAGCATCGCGATGGAGCGAAGCAGCGTCGGCTTGGTGAGGCGCCGCATCACCACCACGAACTGGCGGCGCATCTCGGCATCGACCGCCAGGTCCACGCACGCGAACATCGCCTGCAGCAGCTGCAGCGCCACCGGGACGTGCCCGTCGCGAAACTCCTGCTCGATGCACAGCTGGATCGGCTCGAGCAACCGCTTCAGCGTGCCCGGCTCACTGGACGTGATCAGGCGCTCGAACAGCTCGCGATGACTCGCCTCGACCAACTCGGCGACGACGTCCGGAAGGCGCGTCGCCAACGGCCCGGTGACCACCGCGGAAGCGCCTGCACCCGTGACCGGAGGCAGGGCCGCACTTGGTGCAGACGCCTCCACGACGGCCTCTGCATCCGCATCCACCACCGGAGCGACATCCTCCGCTACGGCCGTTTCGATCACCGCATCCACCGCTGGATCCGCCGCCGGCAGCGGCGCGGCCTCCGGCGCAGCCTCCGGCGCAGCCTCCGGCGCAGCCTCCGGCGCGGCCTCCTGCGCGGCCTCCGGCGCGGCCGCAGCCAGCACCACGACGATCTCGTTCCGTGGGAGCTCCGCGATCGCCGTCGCGAAGGCGGACGGGGTCATCTCGCCGCGTACCGCGGTGGCGAGGAGCTGCGAGATGGCCTTGATCTGCGCCTGCGGGGCGTGATGCGCCACCTGAATCCGGACGACGCCCAGTGAGGCGAAGAGATCCCGGAGCATCGGCGCGTTCGGGATGTCCTCGGCCACGTCGCTGGCGCCGGCGCGCAAGACGTGCGCCTCCATCGACAACTCGACCTTGCCGTGCTTCACTGCACTACGCGCCGCACGCAGCGCGGCCTTCTCCGTGACGTGGTCGTCGGGCTGATGCGCGTACAGGGCGACCAGCCGAGCAATCTGCGTGAGGAACTCGACGTGGCGATCCATGAGGGCGGCAGGCACTCCGTTGTCTGGCATTCGATCCGGCGCTCGCCTAACATACGCGGACGCCCCCGTCCTCAACACCCATCACTCGCATGACTGCTCTCTCTCGTTCCCGCGGCACCGCGCTCGCTGCCGCCGTCCTGCTGTCCGCCGGCTGTTCCGCCCTCGCCCGCCAGGGGCAGGCGCCCGCCGCGTCCGTTTCGGCCGCCGACCAGATGCGCGCCGACATCACCCTGCTCGCCGGCGACCAGTTCGAAGGGCGCGGCACCGGAACGCCCGGCAATGACTCCGCGGCCGCGTTCATTGCCCGCCGCTACCGCGCGCTGAAGCTCATGAGCATCGCCCAGGCCGACCGGGCCGCCTGCGTGACGGGCAGCCGGCAAGGCACCGCAGACTGCTATGTCCTGCCGTTTACGACCACGGTGTCGGCGCGCAACGCCCCCCCACGCTCGCTCAAGACGCAGGACGTCGCCGCCATCGTGCCGGGCACGGGACCGCTCGCCGGCGAGTACGTGATCGTCGGCGCGCATTTCGATCACCTCGGCCGCGACTCCTCCAGCGCCCGTGACCCCGAAAAAGGACGTGTCATCCGGTACGGAGCCGACGACAACGGGTCGGGGACCGTCGTGGTGATGGAGATCGCGCGCCGACTCGCCCGGACGCCCACGCAGCGCTCGGTGATCATCGTGAACTTCACCGGCGAGGAACTCGGCCTGCTGGGCAGCGAATGGTTCGCCAGTCACCTGCCGGTGGCCAAGGACAAGGTGCAGGCGATGGTCAACCTCGACATGGTCGGCCGGCTGCGGAACGACAAGTTGATCGTGTACGGCGTGTCCACCGCCACCGAGATGAAGGGACTCCTCGACAGTGCCAATGTCGCGCCCAAGCTGGCGGTGGCCGCGATCGGCGACGGCGAGGGGCCCAGCGATCACGCGGCGTTCTATCGGAAGGACCTGCCGGTGCTGCACCTCTTCACCGACCTGCACGATGACTACCACACCGCCGCCGATGTCGCGGGCAAGATCAACATCGACGGCATGGTGCGGGTCGCCGACTACACCGAGCGCGTGGTGCGCGCCATGGCGGATCGGCCGGGCAAGCTCACGTTCCAGCGTGTGCAGACCGCCGGCGCCAACCGGCCGTCGGCCGCGCAGGGATCCGGCGTCTACCTGGGGTCCATTCCCGACATGGGCGCGGCGGACGTGAAGGGGATGCAGCTCTCGGGCGTGCGCCCGGGGAGCCCCGCCGACCTGGGCGGCCTCAAGGGCGGCGACATCATCGTGAAGTTCGGCAGCAAGGTCATCACGAACATCTACGACTACACCGACGCGATGAGCGCGTACAAGCCGGGCGATGTGGTGGACGTCGTGGTGCAGCGGGCCGGCGCCGTCGTCACGCTGAAGATCACGCTGGGGAAGAGACCGGGGTGAACCGGATATCGGATTCATGATATCCGGCTTCACCACCTCCACACCCGTTCCCCTCTACTGGTCGTCCTCCGGCCCGCCGGGCAGCGATACGCTGCTCATCCTGCACGGCGGTCCGGGCGCGCAGCACGACTACCTGCTTCCGCAGATGCTCGAGCTTGCCCGCGACCGGCAGTGCGTCTTTTACGACCAGCGCGGCGGCGGACGCTCCCGCCATGATGACGATCGCGCACTCGTCACGTGGCAGTCGCAGGTGCTCGATTGCGAAGCCGTCGCGCGCGAGCTCACGCCTGGTCCACTCACCCTCGTCGGCTATTCGTGGGGAGCGCTCCTGGCCCTCCTGTACGCGGTGGAGGCTGCCCACGGGCGGGTGTCACCCCGGCCCGACCGGCTCGTCCTCATCGACCCCGCCCCGATCTCCCGCACATGGCGCAATGCGTTCGAAGCCGAGTTCGCCCGCCGCCAGCAGGGACCCGCGGTGCAGGCGCTCCGCACCGAGCTGTCCGACTCGGGGCTGCAGGAACGCGATCCGGTCGCGTACCGGCAGCGCCTCTTCGAGCTCAGTGTCGCCGGCTACTTCGCCAACCCGCGTGCCGCGCGCTCCCTCACGCCGTTCCGCATCACCGGGCGCGTACAGCAGTCGGTCTGGGAGTCGCTGGGCGACTACGACCTGACGGACGCCTTGCGTGACGTCCACTGTCCCGCCCTCGTCGTACACGGGAGGGAGGATCCCATCCCTCTGGACTCGTCGCGTGCCACCGCAAACGCCCTTCAGGCCGACCTCATCGTACTGGATGCCTGCGGTCACGTGCCGTATGTTGAGCAACCGGATGCGCTCTTCGGCGCCATCCGTTCCTTTCTTGACCGCACTGTGGCCCACCCGCTCCGGACCGAATGAGCGCCTACGACGAAATCACCCAACCGTACGTCGCCACCATCGATACCGAGGGGAAGCGGTACACGGTGTCGGTTCGCATCACGTTCGATGGCATCGAGTACGTGGGGCGCCTGTGGTTCGCCGACGAATCCTGGGACGACCTGGGGCTCCCCGACCGCGGGGCGCTCCCCGGCCGGACCAAGGACGAGGTGCTGGCGCTCGCCCGCCGCATCGGCAACGATGAACTCGTGCGCCGGCATCGCCGCGCCCTGGCTGAAAAGCGCCGCTACCACGGGCTCCGCAAGGCCACGGATGAGATCCTGGCCAAGATCCGCTACCTGAACCAGGTGGCCATCTCCATGCGGGCCGGGCTGCTCGACGTGGAAGGCGCGGCACAGGAAATCGACCTCACCGAGAAGCAGCTCCACGCCCTCATCGATCGCCTCGCGATCCACGCTGGCATCGAGCAGGACTGACGCCGTGGCTGGTGCCCGGCGCCCCCGCGCCGCCCTGCGTGGCGCGCCGTTGCTGGCCCACGCCCGCGAGATCGAGCAGCGCTTGCGCGCCCTGTATCCCGACGCGCACTGCGAGCTCGATCATCGTTCGCCATTCGAGCTGCTTGCCGCGACCATCTTGTCGGCCCAGTGTACCGACACGCGCGTCAACATGGTCACCCCCGAACTCTTCCGGCGGTGGCCCGACGCGCGCACGATGGCCACGGCGGACGTCGCAGACATCGAAACAGTCATCCGCAGCACGGGCTTCTTCCGCAGCAAGGCCAAGTCGCTGCTCGGCATGGCGCAGGCCCTCATGGCCAACCATGGCGGCCAGGTGCCAGCCAGCATGGACGCCCTCACCGCATTACCTGGCGTCGGCCGCAAGACGGCCAACGTCCTGCTCGGCAACGCGTTCGGCGCCAACGAAGGCATCGTCGTGGACACCCACGTGGCGCGGCTCTCCGTCCGCTTCGGCCTGACGACCGGAACGGACGCCGTGCGCATCGAGAAGGCGCTGATGCCATTGTTCGATCGCACCACATGGGGAACGCTGTCGCACCTCCTCATCTGGCACGGCCGTCGCGTGTGCAACGCCCGCAAGCCGCAGTGCGGCGGGTGCGCACTGGCCGACATCTGCCCATCAGCAGTTCCCTGACATCCTCGACCCTGTGACCACCCCGTGAACCTGCCCCGCTCCGCCGCACTTGGCGCCGCCCTGTTTCTTGCCGCCTGCACACCACCACCCAAGCCGGCGCCCCCGCCGGCACCGGAGCCGGTGCTGGCCAATAGCGACCTCTGCTATCTGGTGCAGGCGGAAGTGGCCAAGAAGCCCGGCCTCGACGTCGATCGCGCGCCCGACGTGGTCAAGTACGACCCCAAACCGCTGCTCCCCCCCAAGGGCGGATATCCGCGCAACGTCATTCGCCGCGACGGCACCACCAAGGTGAAGGTGTCGGTCGTCGTGGACACCAGCGGCAAGGCCGACATGACGACCTTCTCGGTGCTCGAAACGACGCACCCGTGGCTGGCGGACAACCTCAAGGGCGTCATTCCGAAGTGGACGTTCACCCCGGCGGTCAAGAATGGCTGCCACGTGGCCGGCTTGTGGGTCTTCACCGCCACCCCCGGCCGCCGGAAGCCCGCCAAGTAGCCCCACCGCCCGCCCGCCGATACCTTTCTGTTTCCTTCTGTCCCCCTCAGTCCCACTCTGTCGTAATCTCTCCCGATGAAGACTGCCACCATCGAAACCAACCTCGGCACCATCGTTGCCGAACTCTATGACGACGCCGCGCCGCTGGCCGCCGGCAACTTCGAGAAGCTCGCCAACGAAGGCTTCTACGACGGCGTCAAGTTCCACCGGGTGATCGCCGAGTTCGTGGTGCAGGGGGGCGATCCGCTCTCCAAGGAGCTGCCGGACGGACATCCGCGCGTGGGCACCGGCGGCCCGGGGTGGACCATCAAGTGCGAGACGAAGGGCAACCCGCACACGCACAAGGTAGGCGCGCTCTCCATGGCGCATGCGGGCAAGGATACGGGCGGCAGCCAGTTTTTCATGGTGCTCAGCGAGGCGAACACGCGGCATCTCAATGGGGTGCACACCGTGTTCGGCCAGATCACCACGGGGCTCGACGTGATGCAGAAGATCAAGCCCAACGATTTCATGACCAAGGTGCGCGTCGCCTGACGCTTCCCCCCACACCGCGAGAACCATCATGAGCACCACGCATCATCCCGAAGACCGCGGCGCTGCCTTTACGGGGCTGATCGTCGGCGCCGTTGCCCTGATCATCATTGTGCTGGGCATCGTGAAGCTGACCAACGCCAAGTTTGCGTCGCACGAGAAGCCCGTCGCCGAAGCCAACAAGTAAGGAACCAGATGACCGAAGCTGAGCGCCCCCCCGCCACCTCCGGCGCGGGGGCGTTTTCGTTATCCCGTGGCGCCATGTGGCTCCCGGCCCTCGCCGTCGTGTCGCTCGCCGTTGGCGGCATCGTCCGGTGGACAAACCCCGACAATCCGTGGGTCTGGCGCGTCTGGATGTGCGTGCTCGTGGCCGCCGGACTTCCGGTGGTGGTGCGCACCGTGCGCGGCCTGCTGCGCGGCAATTTCGCCGCCGATGTCGTGGCTACGCTCTCGATCGTCGGCGCCACCGGGCTCGGCCAGCCCGTGGCCGGCCTGGTCATCGTGCTCATGCAGACCGGCGGTGAGCTGCTGGAGCGTTATGCGGAAGGGCGCGCCTCCGACGCCGTACGTGCGCTCGAAGAAGCCGCACCGCGCACCGCGCATCGTCAGCGCCCCGACGGACAGCACGACGACATTCCGGCCGAGGCGATCGTCGCCGGTGATCTGTTGCTCGTACGCCCCGGCGAAATGCTGCCGGCCGATGGCGTGGTGGAAAGCGGCCGCTCGCATCTGGACGTGTCGCGACTCACCGGGGAAGCGCCACCGGAGATGGTGCAGCAGGGGAGCGACGTCCGCTCCGGGGCCGTGAACCTCGAAGGCGCCATCGTCGTGCACGCCACACGGCCCGCCAGCGAGTCGTTGTACGCCCGCATCGTGGAACTGGTGCGCACGGCACAGGGCGAGAAGTCGCCGATCCAGCGCATGGCCGACCGATACGCCATCTGGTTCACGCCGGTGACGCTGCTCGTGTGCGCGCTGGCGTGGTTTGTGACGCACGACCCGCTGCGCGTGCTGGCCGTGCTGGTGGTCGCCACACCGTGCCCGCTCTTGCTGGCCACCCCCGTGGCGATCATCGGCGGCATCAATCGCGCGGCGCGGCATCAGGTGATCGTGCGCAGCGGCGGCGCGCTCGAGCGGCTCGCCAGCGTCGACACCGCCGTGTTCGACAAAACCGGCACGTTGACGATTGGACGTCCCGATGTGGTGGCCGTGGATGCGTATGGTGCGTGGTCGGAGGAATCGGTGCTGCGGTTGGCATCGGCGGTGGAGGTCGGCTCGGGACACCATCTGGCACGCAGCACGGTGGACGCCGCCGCCCAGCGCGGCATCATCCTGCCCAAGGCGTCGCACGTGGAGGATTCGCCCGGGCTCGGCGTGCGCGGCACGGTGGAGGGGCGCGATGTGGCGGTGGGGGCGGCCGGCTGGCTGCGGACCCTGTTCCCCGATCAAGTGGAGGCCATCGCCATCGCCCGGGGCGCCGGGCTGCGCGGTGTCGTGGCCGTCGACGGCGAGATTGCCGGGGCCATCGAGTATGCTGACCGCGCGCGCGAGGGATTGCACTCGTTCTTCGAGAGGCTCCGCCAGCTCGGCATGCGGCACATCGTGCTGCTCTCGGGCGATCACCAGGCCAACGTCGAAGGCATCGCGCGCGCGCACGGCATCACCGACGCACGCGGCGACCTGCTGCCGCAGCACAAGGTGGAAGCGGTGAAGGACCTGATGAAGAGCGGTCACCGCGTGGTGATGGTGGGCGACGGCACCAACGATGCACCCGCGTTGAGTGCTGCGACGGCTGGCATCGCACTGGCGGCCCACGGCGGCGGCATTGCGGCGGAGGCAGCGGATGCCGTGATTCTGTGCGATGACATCACGCGCGTGGTGGACGCGATCGGCATCGGGCGGCGCGCCGTGGGCATCGCCCGACAGAGCATTGTGGTAGGGCTGGGGTTGAGCGGCGTGGCGATGGTCGCCGCAGCGCTCGGCTATTTCTCGCCGACGACGGGTGCGATGATTCAGGAGGCGATTGACGTGGCCGTGATCCTGAACGCCGTGCGCGCTTCGACGGGCTGAACTTTTCGGAGAATATTCTGTCAGCGAGACTCTGTACGGGACAGGGTGTCACTTCCCGCACAGATCGTAGTGCAATCCCTTACGCATTGAGGGAACTGCGCCGATTGCTTTGCTGTTCTGTTGTGGAGATAGTTGTCGCTTGAAAGGCGCGCCCATTCCCGCGGTGCGCATCACCGCCACCCCTCTGGAGCAGCGATGAACGCTCGCCTCGACTCCTTTTCGTACGACGACGACATCGTACGGAAATTCCTGTGGGCCACGATGATCTGGGGCCTGGTCGGCTTCCTGGTTGGCTTGATCATTGCCATCCAGTTGCCGTTCCCCCAGTTCAACTTCGCGCCCTACCTGACCTTCGGACGCCTGCGCCCGTTGCACACGAACGCGGTGATCTTCGCGTTCGCAGGCAACGCCTGGTTCACCGGCGCCTACTACTCGTCGCAGCGACTGCTGAAGACGCGCATGTGGAGCGACGGCCTGAGCAAGTTCCACTTCTGGGGCTGGCAGGCGATCATCGTCGCCGCTGCGCTGACGCTGCCGCTGGGTTTCACGCAGAGCAAGGAGTACGCTGAGCTCGAGTGGCCCATCGATATCGCCATTGCGGTGGTATGGGTGGCCTTCGCCATCAACTTCTTCGTGACGCTGGCCAAGCGCCGTGAACGCCACATCTACGTCGCGATCTGGTTCTACATCGCGTCGATCATCACCGTGGCGATCCTGCACATCTTCAACAACCTGTCGGTCCCGGCGGGGCCGCTGAAGAGCTACAGCATCTACGCAGGCGTGCAGGACGCCTTCATGCAGTGGTGGTACGGGCACAACGCCGTCGCCTTTTTCCTGACGACGCCGTTCCTGGGCCTCATGTACTACTTCATGCCCAAGGCGGCCGACCGTCCGGTCTTCAGCTACAAGCTGTCGATCCTGCACTTCTGGACACTGGTCTTCCTGTACATCTGGGCCGGCCCGCACCATCTGCACTACACCGCGCTTCCCGAGTGGGCGAGCACGCTCGGCATGCTCTTCTCGGTGATGCTCTGGATGCCCAGCTGGGGCGGCATGGTCAATGGCCTGCTCACGCTGCGCGGCGCCTGGCACAAGGTGACGGAAGACCCGATCCTCAAGTTCTTCGTGGTCGCGGTCACCGCGTACGGCATGTCCACGTTCGAGGGGCCGATGCTCTCGGTCAAGAGCGTGAATGCGCTGTCGCACTACACCGACTGGATCATCGCCCACGTGCACACGGGCGCGCTCGGCTGGAACGGCTTCCTGACCTTCGGCATGGTGTACTGGCTGGCGCCGCGCCTGTTCCAGACGGAGATCTACAGCAAGAAGCTGGTGGACCTGCATTTCTGGGTGGCCACGTTCGGCATTCTGCTCTACGTGGTGGCCATCTACTCGGCCGGTGCCACGCAGGGGCTGATGTGGCGCGCCTTCGACGAGACCGGACGCCTGCAGTATCCCGATTTCGTCGAGACCGTCATGCGCCTGATGCCCATGTACTGGGTGCGCATTGCCGGCGGGACGCTGTACATCGTGGGCATGATCCTCGGCATCTACAACATCTACAAGACGTGGGCCACCCGTCCGGCGGCCTACGCGGTGCCGGTGGTGCAGGCCGCGCCGCTCGAGAAGGCGTTCCACGATGATCCGCACGCACCGGCCGGAGCTGGCCTGTGGGCGCGCTTCACCAGCGCCGCCTGGCATCGCAAGTGGGAGCGCATGCCGCTGTTCTTCTCGGTGGTGGCGGCGGTCGCCGTGATCGTCGCGTCGCTGTTCGAGATCATCCCCACGTTCCTGATCAAGTCGAACGTGCCGACCATCGCCAGCGTCAAGCCGTACTCCCCGCTGGAACTGGCTGGACGCGACATCTACCAGCGCGAAGGGTGCTTCAACTGCCACTCGCAGATGATTCGCCCGTTCCGCTACGAGACCGAGCGCTACGGCGAGTACTCCAAGCCGGGCGAGTCCGTATATGACCATCCGTTCCTGTGGGGCTCGCGCCGCATCGGCCCGGATCTCGCCCGCGAGGGGGGCAAGTTCCCCGACCTCTGGCACGTGCGGCACATGTACAGCCCGCGCGAGATCACGCAGAAGTCGATCATGCCGGCGTACCCGAAGCTGCAGGAGAACGTCATCGACTTCGACGGCATCCAGAAGAACGTCGACGCCATGGCGATGCTCGGCGTGCCCTACGGGGACGCGATTAACCGGGCGCCGCAGATGGCGCGCGATCAGGCCAAGTTGATCGCGGCCGGCATCGAGGCGACGGGCGGCCCGAAGGGGCTGGAGAACAAGGAGATCGTCGCCCTCGTGTCGTACCTGCAGCGCCTGGGCCGGGACCTCAAGAACGCGACGGCCGTCACGGCGCCGCAGCCGGCAGTTCAGCCGGTGCCGCCCGTCGCCATGGCGGCGCCGGGCGGCGGGAACCGCTGATGAAGCTTTCAGACATCATGGGCGCGGCCAACCTCTCGGTGTACACCGAGATCGCCATGCTCCTTTTCCTCGCGGCGTTCATCGCGATCGTCATCGCGACGTTTGCCCCCGGCCGGCAGAAGACGTTTGATGCTGCCAGCCGGATGCCCCTTGACGACGAACATCCTCAAACGCCGCGCTAAGCACGCGCATCGCGAACCGGAGCGCATATGGCTGACAACGACAAGGAACGCCTGCTCGACCACTCGTACGACGGCATCCAGGAGTATGACAATCCGTTGCCGACGTGGTGGAAGCTCATCTTCTACGCCACCATTCTCGTGGTGCCGCTCTACATGTGGGATCCGCTCGGCATCGGCCTCGGTCCGGGGCGGGAGGTCGCGTACCAGCAGGACCTGGCCGCGTTTGCGGCGGCGCACCCCCAGAATACCGGACCCACGCTCAACGACGAACAATTCGTCGCGCTGAGCAAGGACTCGGCCAAGGTGGGCGAGGGCAAGGCGCTCTTCACCACCACGTGCGTCGCCTGCCATCGTCCCGATGGCGGCGGCCTGATCGGTCCCAACCTTACCGACGACTTCTGGATCCACGGCGGCAAGCCGACGGACATCCACAAGACGATCAACGAGGGCGTGCTTGCCAAGGGCATGCCCAACTGGGGCAAGATGCTGAAACCCGAGCAGGTGGATGTCCTCACCGCGTTCGTGATTTCGATCCACGGCAGCAATCCCGTCAATCCCAAGGCCCCGGACGGCGTGCAAGCAACGCCGGACTCGGCCACCGCACCTGTGGTTCCCGCGGCAGTGAAGAAGGGGAAGTAGGCCCTCTTCCGGAGGGAGCGCGGGTCGTTTGCGCGCTCCCTCCACCGCCCGTTCGCCCCCCAGCTTTACCCAGAGTCTTCCCATGTCAGCCCCGGCAGCACCGGGTCGTGTCTTACCGACCCTCAATGAAGACGGCACGCGCCGTTGGATCCGCCCCAAGCAATCCCCTGGCCGATGGATGAGCCGTCGCACCACGGTCGCGTGGGTGCTCATCACCATTTATCTCGCCATCCCGCACGTCTTCCTGAACGGGAAGCCGTCGATCCTCCTCGACCTGCAGCGTCGCGAGTTCACGTTCTTCGGCACCACCTTCCTGCCGACAGACACGCTGTTGCTCATGCTCCTCGCCGTGAGCGGCGTCATCGGCATTTTCCTGGCCACGGCGCTGTTCGGCCGCGTCTGGTGTGGTTGGGCCTGTCCGCAGACGGTGTACATGGAGTTCGTCTTCCGGCCGATCGAACGGTTCTTCGAGGGCGGCTACCGCGGCTCCATGCAGATCGACAGCGAGCGCGGCACGTTCCACCCGCGGCGGATCGCCAAGCAGGCGGTGTACCTGGTGATCGCGTCGTTCCTGGCCCACACCTTCCTCGCCTACTTCGTCAGCTGGGATCAGGTGCAGCACTGGGTGTTCGGCAGCCCCAAGGCGCATCCGATCGGCTTCGGCATCGTGACGCTGACGACCATCGCGGCCATGCTGAACTTCGTGTACTTCCGCGAGCAGACATGCGCGGTGGCGTGCCCGTACGGGCGCTGGCAGTCGGCGCTGCTCGACAACGATTCGGTGATCGTCGCGTACGACTACACGCGCGGCGAACCGCGCGGCAAGGGAAAAGACCGCACCGGCAAGGGCGACTGCGTCGAGTGTGAAGCCTGCGTCACCACCTGCCCCACCGGCATCGACATCCGCAACGGCCTGCAGATGGAGTGCATCCACTGCACACAGTGCATCGACGCCTGCGACGCCGTCATGCGCAAGGTCGGTCGACCCGAAGGGCTCGTCCGCTACACCTCGCGCGCGGCCCTCGCCGGCAATGGCAAGCATTTCCTGCGCATTCGCACGGCGCTCTACCCCCTGGCCTTTGCGCTGTTCTTCGGCACGTTCCTCTGGCAGCTGGCGTTCAAGGACGCGGCCGACGTGACCCTGCTCGGTCCCGCCGGCGCCCCGTTCACCGTGCAGCAGGACGGCGAGGTGACCAACCAGCTCCGCATTCGGGTGGCCAACAGGTCGGACGTCGCGCACGCGTATGCCGTCGAGGTGACGGGAGCCGATGACCTCAAGCTTATTGCGCCGATGAGTCCGCTTCCGGTGCAGCCCGGCCGCACCGAGACGATGCCACTCTTCATCACCCTCCCGCATGAAGCCTTTGAGGAAGGGATCCGGACCGTGACCATTCGCGTCACCGACGGCGGGCGGTACATGGCCGAGTTCCCCTACCGGCTGGCCGGCCCGATGAGAGTGGAAGACGACGAGCGCGGCGCGAAGCGCCCGAAGAAGGAAGAGCACAAGTGAAGAAAGGCCTGCAGTGGCCCATCGGAGTCGCCGTCGTCCTGGTGGTGACGGTGGCTGCCAACATCTACGTGGCGTTCCTCGCCAACGACGACCCGTCGGTCTCGGTGGAGAGCGACTATTACCAGAAGGCCGTGCGGTTTGATGCCGATCAGGCGCTGCAACGACGCAGTGAACGCCTCGGATGGCGGCTGGTGCTCAACGCCACCACCGCCGCCCCGGGGCAGGAGTTGTTGACGGCGTCGCTGGTGGATTCCACCGGCGCGCCAGTCCGTGGCGCCGTGGTGCGCTTCACCGCGCGGGCCGTCGCGCGCGGCAACGATCCGGTGAGCGGCACGGCACGCGAGGATGGCGACCACTACGTCGCCACCCTGCCGATGGTCCGCCGTGGCCTGTGGGACGTCGGAGTCGAGATCGTGCGTGGCAGCGACCGGTTCGTCACGGCACGTCGCCTCGACCTCCCCGCCGCTCCCTAGTGTTCGCGCTCGTCACCACCGTTTTCATTGCGAGCCTGCTCGGGTCGGCGCACTGTGCAGGGATGTGCGGACCCTTCGTCTGCTTCTACGCGGGGGCCGACGCGCGCGGCAGCTGGTGGGGTCACCTCACCTACAACGGCGGCCGCCTGGTATCGTACCTCGTGCTGGGTGCCATCGCCGGCGCGCTCGGCTCTGGCGTAGAGCAGGTAGGCACGGGCGTCGGCGTCACGCGGGCTGCCGGCATGGTCGCCGGCGTGCTGATGATCGCGTGGGGGCTCGTCACCCTGCTGGCCCAGCGCGGCTATTCGCTGCCGACGCTCGCTCCCCTCGCCGGCGCCCAGCGCTGGATGGCGGCGCGACTGCGCGACGTGCGCGACTTTCCGCCGGCGGCGCGCGCGCTCACCATGGGGCTGCTCACCACGCTCCTCCCCTGTGGCTGGCTCTATGCCTTCGTCGTCACGGCGGCCGGTACCGGCACGGTGCGCGGGGCGCTGATCCTGATGACGGTGTTCTGGGCGGGCACCCTGCCCATGATGCTCGCACTCGGCGTGGGCGTGCGACGCCTCGCCGGCCCGTTGCGCGACAAGCTGCCCACCGTCAGCGCCATCGCCATCGTGGTCGTGGGCGTGATGTCGCTCACCGGGCGCGTGCGCCTCGATCCGGCGAAGGTCGCGCAGCACGCCCGCCAGATGCAGCCAGCGGCGATCCAGCCGGGCGCCGCCCCGATGCACATGCCGATGAGCGGGTCCATGCAACACCAGATGCCCATGGATTCCACAACGCCGAAGGCCGCCACAGCGCCCGCCGCGACTCCGCCCCCCGCCTCCCGATGAGCGAATCTCCCGACGTCATTAACACGTCGCCCGCCGCCGCCGTCAGTCCGCCCCTCTGCGATCACTGCGGGCTGGACGTGCCCGACGGCCTCGTGGAGCACGGCGCCCCGCGTCAGTTCTGCTGTACCGGCTGTCGCACCGCGTACGCCATCCTGCACGAACACGGGCTCGACCAGTACTACGCCTTCGGTGAAAAGCGTGACATTGCCGTGCGCCCCACCGGCAAGCGCTACGAGGAGTTCGACCACGAGGCGTTCCGGGACCTGTACGTGAAGCCCCTGCGCGGCGGGCTCTGCACCGTGGAACTGTATCTCGAGGGGGTGCACTGCTCCTCGTGCGTCTGGCTGGTGGAACGCGTGCCGCTGCTGCTCAGCGGCGTGGTGCGCGCCGACCTCGACATTCGTCGCGCACGCGCCCACCTGGAGTGGGACCCCGCCGTGGTGACGCTGTCGGCCATCGCGCAGCAACTCGACGTGCTGGGGTACGCGCCGCATCCGTTCCGTGGCGTCGCCGCCGACACGATGCGGCGTAAGGAAGACCGCACGATGCTGATGCGCATCGGCATTGCGGGGGCGCTGGCCGGCAACATCATGCTGCTGGCGCTGGCGCTGTACAGCGGCTGGTTCACCGGCATGGACACCGAGTACGAGCGCTATTTCCGTTTCGTCTCGCTGCTCCTCACCATCCCGTCGCTCTTTGGACCGGGCTGGCTGTTCTACCAGGGCGCGCTGGCGTCACTGCGCACGCGACGGCTGCACATCGATCTTCCCATTGCCATCGCGCTGTCGGCGGGGTTTGCGCGCGGCGCGGTGAATACGTTCACGGGCTCCGGGCCCATCTACTTTGATGCCGTCGGCACGCTGGTCTTCCTGCTGCTCAGCGGGCGCTTCCTGCAGAACCGCGGTCAGCGTGCGGCGGCCGACGCCGCCGAGTTGCTGGGCTCGCTGGCGCCCAACGCGGCGCGCATCATCGATGACGGCGCAGCCGGTGGAGAACGCGAGGTCCCCGTGGAGGCGCTCCTTCCCGGCATGGTGATGATCGTGCGGGCGGGCGACACCTTTGCCGCCGATGGCGACGTGACCGACGGGCGATCGGCAGCGGACTGCTCGCTCCTCACC
>CANNKR010000003.1 GCA_947504615.1 Gemmatimonadota bacterium
GATTCCTCCAACACGCGCAAGTTTGGCGGCAGCGGGTTGGGGCTCACCATCAGCCGCTCGCTCTGCGAGGCGATGGGGATTCGCATCGACGTCGAGAGCCGTCCCGGATCAGGCTCGACCTTCACCCTGACATTCGCCAAGCCGGCGTAGAGGCAGTCATGCACATTCCGTGTCGGCGCGAGCGCCGCGTTCGTTTCATGCTGGAAATGGCGGTGGTGGTGGCCTCCCTGGCCACCGTGTTTGCCGCCTCGGTAGCTGGCGCCCAAGTCGCGGCGCCAGTCGCGGCGCGAGCCCCGGTTGTCGTCGGCCCCAAGGCGTGGGAGCCGCTCGCCTCGCTGGCCGGCGCATCGATCATGCGCCTGGTCGGCATGCCCACCGACACCGGACCGCTCGTCTACCGGCTGAAGCTCCCGGCCGGCGCGCGCCTCGCTCCGCACATCCACTCGCAGGACCTCTACGTGGTGGTGCTCAGCGGCACGCACGTCATCCAGTACGGCGAAGGCAACGAGCCCGCCAAGCTGCTGACGCTCAAGGCGGACGCCTTCATGATGCTCCCCGCCGGCGAGCCGCACACCGAATGGTGGCCCGAAGAATCCGTTGTGCACCTCACCTCGCGCGGGCCCATCACCACCACGTTCCTCCCCGTCAAGCCGGCGCCGTAGGCAGTACGCTGGCTGCGCCGGCTGCGCCCACAGTCCGCGACGCGTGGCGCCCATCGTCACATTGTAACCGACGAGCCCCCGCGAGGGACACGGCGTCACTCCCCGAAGGGGACAAACAATCCCTGTTCGGTGCGTTTTGTCCCTTCGCGCGAACGTGTTCCCCCTGTGACCGCGTGGTACGACCCTTGCTCTTACCTAGGGGCGTACACTCACAAGGCGGCCGTATGTTTCGCGCGCTCTTCGTAGGTGACCTCACCGCAGACCCCACCCGGCGCGCTCGCGCGGTGGAACTGATGCAACACTGCTCGCTGTACGGCGTCGAAGCGCTGGATGCCACCGTGAAGCTGCTCGCCCGCGTGGGCGACGTGCCGGTGGGAACCACCGCGGCCAACGCCGCTGCGTGGCGCCTGAGCGAGACCATGCACCATTTGGAACCGATGGCCTTCTCGCACCCCAACCTCATAGTCGGGTTCGACCCGCTGGCCGTCGCACTGGCCTCGCGCGCCTTCCCCGGCACGCTCTGGGTGCTGCACGTCGACGGCATGGGCGCCGGACTCCCCCAGTTGTCGCTCGAGCACGTCACCAAGCTCCCCGGGCTGCACGAAGTGCTGACCGCGGTCCTGCGCGGCGCCTCGTTCGTGCTGGTGAACAACCCGCGCAACGCCGCCACGCTGCAGCGTGAGTGGGGCGTCTCCGCCGAGCGACTGCACCACTGCCCGCTGGAAGCCGGCACCGCGGGCCCGCTGTACCTGGACGCCGCGATGGCTCCGACGCAGCAGGCGCCGACGAAATTCCATTGGTGGACGGATCTCTGGCACGCGCGGCCCACGGCCACCGCACGCCTGGCCTGACCTTACTTGATCTGGCGCAGGTAGCCCTCGGCGGCGGGCGGGAGCAGAAGGCGCACCGTCGTGCCGCGGCCGGGTTCGGTGTCGATGTCCCACGACCCGTGCGCGCCGTCGAGCATCCGGCGCACTGACCAGAGCCCGAGCCCCGTCCCCTGCCCTTCGGCCTTCGTGGACACAAAGGGCTCGCCCAGACGATCGCGCACACGGGGGTCCATGCCGGTGCCGCTGTCGCGCACCGTGATCTCAACCCAGCCGTCGCCCGAGGCGCGCGGCGCCACGCTGATGGCCAGCACCCCACCGGCCGGCATCGCGTCACGCGCGTTGGTCGCCAGGTTCACGAGCGCCTGTTCCAGCTGGTAATCGGCAATGCCCACCAGGCACGGCACCGAGGGCACCGACAGTTCCACGGTGATGGTCAGGGGCACCAGCGACGGCAGCAATCGGGCGGTATCGGTGGCCACCACGGTGGCGTCGCAGTTGCCGCCCGGCAGTTCGGTGCCTCGTCGCGTGAAGCCCAGCAGGTCGCGCGTCAGCTGCGAACCCCGGCGAATGGCGTTCCGCATTTCCACGATGGCCAACTGCGCCACGTCCATCGGCGCCGGGCCGCTGAGCGTGCGCAGGTGCACGATGCAGACCTGCAGCACTGTCGCGAAGTCGTGGGCCACCGACGCCGCCATTCGCGCGGTGGTCTCGAGCCGCTCGTGGTTGTGCACTTCGCGCGCGAACTTCCGCAGCGCCGTGACATCCGTGAGCACCAACTGCAGCGCGGGCTCGCCGATCCACTCCACGCGCCCGGCCACCACGTCGCACACCCGGGCGCCCGACGCCAGCGCCCACGAGGCCGCGTCGGTGACCATCGGCACGCCATCACGAATTTGTGCCAGCAACACGCCCGCGGCGTCCCTCGCCGGACCATCGCCAAGCACGTCCGGCAACGTCCGGTCGACGAGCGGTGCCCCCAGCAGTTCCTCGGCGCGCGCGTTGGCAAAGCGGATCTGCCCGCTGGCTCCATCCACCACCAGCACGCCATTGGGCGACAGCGACACCAGGCTGTCGAGGCGCTGGCGTTCTTCGAGCACGCGCCGGACCCGGTTGAACCGGCAGATGGCCGACACGCGGGTGCGCAATTCCAGCCGGTCGACCGGTTTGGACAGGAAATCGTCCACGCCGGCTTCCAGCGCGCGCAGCTTCTCTTGCCGCCCCGTGTGCGCCGTGAGCATCAGCACGGGCACGTCACGTGTGGCCCCGGCGAGCCGCAGCCGCTCCGTGAGTTCCAGTCCGTCCATGCCGGGCATCATCAGGTCGACGACCATCACGTCCGGCGGATCGGCCACCGCCGCGAGCGCCTCGTCCGCCGAGGCGCACTCCACCAGATCGATGTCGAGGCCGGCTAGCGCCGACTGCACCACGGCGCGACTCGCCTTTTCGTCGTCGACGATGATCACCCGGGGACGCCGCATCACGCCACCTGACGCGGCAGCACGAGGCGTACACGCACGCCGGCGCGGTCGCTGCGGTTCTCGATCAGGCACCGCCCGCCGGCGCCGCGCACGCGCGTGGCGACCAGCGACAGCCCCAACCCCATGCCGGGGACCTCGCCCGTGAGCGCCGGATCACCCTGCACGTACGGTTCCAGCGCGTGCTCCAGCTGTCCGGGTGTCATGGAGACGCCGTCATCCTCCACGTCGATGCGCAGCCAGTCCGACCCCACCTCGGCCACATGCACCGTGACCAGCGGCGTCTCGCGGGGATGAAAGCGGCGCGCGTTCTCGATGAGTTCTCGCAGAATCGTGCGCATCGAGATTTCGCCGAGTGAGATCGCGGCGTCCGCGAGGGCCGCATCGATCTCCACCGACACGCGCTCCACGTGTTGCTCGGAGGCCGTTTCGCGGACCAGTTCGGCCAGGTGCCGCAGCGCCAGCGGCGCCTCGCGCTGGGCCCCCTTGTCCACGAAGTCCAGCACGTCCGTGACCGCATCGCTCAGCCGGCGGGCCGACTTCACGGCGATGTCGAGCATCCGCCGTTCGTTCTCGCCGGGCATCAGGTCGCGGCTGCGGGCCAGCAGGTCCACCGAGCCCACCACGCCGAACAGCGGGGTGCGCAGCTTGTGCGAGACCAGCTCGTGGAACTCGAACTGTCGCATCTGCCGTTCCACCTGTTTGGTGACGTCGCGGATGTTCACCACCACCATGCCTTCGGGATCGTGCGGATCGCGGTAGGGCGTCACCTGCATCCACTCGCTGTACGTCGCACCGGCCACGGCGCGCACCAGGTAGAACGGATCGGGCGAGACGCCCGGATCGCCCCAGTGCTCCCACGCCTTGGTGGGGTACGGCACGTTGTCGCGCGTGACCCGGGCCACAAAGTCGCCCTGCGCCGGTTCATCGACCCCAAAGCCCAGCAGGCGACGCGACGCTTCGTTGCAGTGCAGAATGCCGCCGGCCCGATCGAGCAGCACGAAGCCGTCGGCGGCGTGCTCGAAGACCCAGAAGAACCGGTCGCGCTCGGCGAGGGTGCGCTGCTGGTGCCCCAGCCGGATGAGGGCGCTGACCCGCGCGCGCAGCTCCCACTTGTTGAACGGCTTGCCGATGAAGTCGTCGGCGCCGGCCTCGATGCCACGCGCCATCGAGTCGTTGTCCGACAACGCAGTGACCATCACCACCGGGATGCGCTGCAGGCGCGGGTCCTCGCGAATTTTCCGGCAGGTCTCGAACCCGTCCATCTCGGGCATCATCACGTCCAGCAGGATGAGGTCCGGCTGGTAGGTGACGGCCACGCGCAGGCACTCCGCGCCCGACGCCGCGTGCATGATCTCGTGCCCCTCGCGCACCAGCGTGGCCTCAATGGTGGCACGGGCGGACACCGTGTCGTCCACCACGAGCAGGCGGCTGGGACGCAACGGATTGGCGGTGGGGATCATGAGAGCACTCCGGCTTCAGGAACCCCAATGTAGCTCGCAATCTGTTCGCGCAGCTGCTTGAGGCTGGTAGGCTTGCTGATGTAACCGGACGAACCGGCGGTCATGCAGCGTTCGCGGTCGCCGGGCATGGCGAGCGCCGTCAGCGCGATGATCGGAGTGTCGTCGAATGCGGGATCGGCGCGCAGCTGGCGGATGGCCTCCAGCCCGTCGAGCCGCGGCATCTGGATATCCATGAGAATAAGGGCCGGACGCACGTCGCGTGCGACGGCCAGCGCCTCGATGCCGTCCTTGGCGACCACGACGGTATAACCTTTGGCCTGCAGGTAGCCCACATACGTGTGCACGTTGGCTTCATCGTCCTCGGCCAGCAGCAGGGTGCTGCGCGACTGGGGCGTGCGCAGCCGGGTGATCCTGGCCACGACGTCCTCATCCTCGTCGGGCGACAGCGGGATGGCGCTCCGGGGGACGGTCACGGTGAACGTGCTTCCCTTTCCCACGTCGCTGTGCACGTCGACGGTCGCGTGCAGCTGCTCGGCGAGCCGCCGCACCAGCGCCAGCCCCAGCCCTGTGCCGCCATAGGGGCGCGCGAGTCCCTGCTGCAACTGCACGAAGGGCTGGAAGAGCCGCTCCATGTCCTCGGTGGCAATGCCGATCCCCGTGTCGATCACCCGGCACACCACCGCGTCCCGAGCCGCGTCGTTGGCAATCTCCAGCGCGACGCGCCCTCCCGGCTCGGTGAACTTGACGGCGTTGTTGAGCAGGTTCAGCAGAATCTGCATGAGCATGCGTCCGTCGGTCTGCACCATGGTGCCCTCGTCGGGCAGCACGGAGTCCACCTGGATGCGTCGCTCCATGGCCAGTTGGCTCACCAGCCGCAGCGTCGACGACGCCGTGTCCTTGACGTCCACCATCGTGACTTCGGGCAGCAGCTTGCCCGCACCGATCTTGGACAGGTCCAGAATGTCGTTGATCAGCGACAGCAGGTGCTGCCCGCTCTCCTGCACCAGTTGCAATTTCTCATCCTGCTGGTCGGTCAGCGGTCCCCAGATGCGCTCCAGCGTGGCCTCGGTCATGCCGAGGATCGCGTTGAGCGGAGTGCGCAGTTCGTGGCTCATGCTGGCCAGGAACTCGTCCTTCAGGCGTGCGGCGCGCGCGAGGTCCGTGTTGGCGTCGGTCAGTTCGAGCGTCCGCTCCGCCACCAGATGTTCGAGGTGCGCGCGATTGCTCACCAGCTGCTCTCGCGCCTCGACATCGGCCGTGATGTCCTTGAAGGCACCGACGTGCATCGCGAGGATGTTGTCGAACCCCGGATCCAGCACCATCGCGTGGCGCACGTGCCGCCAGCCGCCATCGTGGGTCGCCACTCGGTAATCGACGCTGGAACTGACCGCCGGAAACTCCTCGGAGCGCAGGAAGGCCGCAATGCACCGCTCGCGGTCGTCCGGGTGGATCTGGTTGATCAACCAGTCGCGCGGATCCATGCCGGAGGGTCGCTCAGGCATCGGGATCATGTTGCCCACCACCTCAAACCGCACGGCGCGGCTTGATACGTCGAACTCGTACGCCACGTCGCAGGAAACCCGCGTGGACAAGCGCAGCCAGCGTGCCATGCGTCGCAGTTCCTGCTTGCCGCGCTTCACCTCGGCGAGCTCGTACGCGTGCTGCGCCCGCAGCAATCGGTACTCCTCCGCCGCCGCCACGGTTTTCGCCAGCCGGGCCAGGAAGAAGGTCTCGGCCTTCATCACTTCGGTGTCGGCGCCGCAGCGCACCACGCGGCACACGCCGATCACCTGCTCCTCCACGAGCACGGGGACAACGATGACGCTCCCCGTCGGCAGCACCGGGCAGGTGGCGCAGGCGGCCGGCATGTCCACCGGCTCCTCGCCGGCGCGCCGGTCCTGCAGCACGATGGACCGCGATGCCACCGCACGATGCAACAGCGCGTGGTCCTGCAGAAGACCGGCGCAGTGCCGATTGTCGTCGGGCAACGCCTCGAACGCCAAATTGAACTGTCCCTCGGCGTCGAGCCGCAGGAAGTAGAACCGCACGTCGCCTGCCCCCGACAACGTCAGGTGCTCCGGCGGCGCGCCCGCGTCGCTGTACCTCAGCTTCTTCACGGCATGCCCAATGGCATCGTACACGCGATACAGTCGGCCCACGGCCTTCGCGTCGTCTTCCGTCGATGCATCGACCAGGTCATCCGTCAGCGCCGATTTCGTTATCCCTGAGAGCGAATGCACTTCCAGAAGATCGGACAGCGGGATGCTGAGTTCCGCGTGCACAATCATCGCGTGAATCCACTGGCGCCCGGCTCACCGCTGTCGTCGGTGACGACGCCGGTGACGTCGTCGGTGTCGTCGTCGGTGTCGTCGTCATGGTCGGCGTTCTCACTCCCGACGGCGGTGGGGGTGAGCCCACGCTGCGCGATGGCCTTGAGTTTGCGGCGCAACGTGCGCACGTGCATTCCGAGCAGCGTCGCAGCCGCCGTGCGGTTGTTGGCGCAGCGTTCCAGCGCCAGATGGATCAGCCGTTCCTCGGCTTGCATCACATCCAGATCGTCGAGCATCAGCACTTCGCGGCCGCTCGGCGTCATGGACGCGTCCGCCCCATCCGGCTCGCCTCCCCCGTGCACGAGCGCGAAGTGCCACGCCTCCAGCGGGCCGCCCCCGCTGGTGGCCACCGCGCGCTCCACGGCCTGCTGCAGTTCGCGCACGTTGCCCGGCCAGTCGTGCAGCTCCAGCAGTCGCATCGCCGACAGGGTGATGGCGTCGGGGGCGCACTCCTCGGTGCCGAGGGCGCGCGCGGCAAACTGTCGGGCCAGCAGGGGAATGTCCTCGCGCCGTTCGCGCAGCGGCGGCACCCGCAGGTGCACCACGTTGAGCCGGTAGAACAGGTCCTTGCGGAACGTGCCGGTGCGCACGCTGGCGGCGAGGGGACGATTGGTGGTCGCCATGATGCGCACATCCACCGGCTGCGCCTCGGTGCCGCCGACGCGCGTGAATTCGTGCTCCTGCAAGGCGCGCAGCAGTTTGCCCTGGAGCTCGAGCCGCATTTCCGAGATTTCGCCCAGCAGCAGGATGCCGCCATTGGCGCGCTCCAGCGCGCCGATGCTGCGCTTGGCCGGGCCGCCGAACACGCCGCTTTCATTGCCGAGCAGCGCCCCCTCCAGCAGTTCCTCGGGGAGCGCGGCGCAGTTGAGCATGATGAACGGGGCGTCCGCACGGTCGCCCAGGTCACGGATCGCCTGCGCCACGGCGTCCTTCCCCGTCCCGGGTTCGCCTTCGATGAGCATCGACCCGCGGCTCGTCACCGCCTCTTCCATGGCGCGCACCAACTGGCGAAAGGCGAAGCTTTCGCCCACCAGCTGCCGTCCCGGCTGGGCCAGCGCCGCGCCGCGGCGGCGCGTGGTGGGAGCTTCCGCCTTGCGCGCGACGTCCAGCGACAGGGTGATCGCCGCGCTCAGCACCTCGGGATCGACCGGCTTCACCAAGTAGTGATGCGCCCCGCGCTGCAGCGAATCCACGGCATCCTCGATGGCGCCGTACGCCGTCAGGATGATGACCGGCGTGTCCAGTCCCTCGGCGCGCAGCATCGCCACCAGGTCGATGCCCCGCAGCGAGGGCATCTGCTGGTCGGTGACGACCAGATCGATCACCTCGTGCCGCGCAATGTCCAGCGCCTCAGCCACCGAACTGGCCGCGCGCGGGGTGTGGCCGCCAAGGCGTGCGACGACTTCGAGCGCCCGGCACATCTGCGGGTCATCATCTACGCACAGGACGCGGGCGGGCAACCGGAGCTGGTTCTTTGCAGGCATGGGCGTCATCGGTCTCTCACGGGAATACTGACGGGCACGGGGGCTCGAATGCCCATTCTTAGTGCATTTGCCGTGCCGTGATTACCGAGCGTGGCGATTTGTCCTCAAGTGACGATGGCGGGTCGTGAAGTGACGGCGCCACGGCTGTTTTTCGTCCTGTACCGTCCCGGCGACGGTGGACGCGCCCCCGCAGGAGACATCCTGTTCATCGGCAGGGGACAGAGTGGCCGTAACTGCGCGGCGATTTGTCCCTGTTCAACGCTGCGTCAGGGCGCCTCATTGACCTGCGCGCGCTCCGCGCCACATTCGGGAGATGAAAAAGACGATCGCAGCACTCGCGCTGGCCCTCCTCGGCCTGGCGACCGGGGCGGCCACCGGGGCGGCGCAGGCGCCGGCGCACACATTTGCCCTCTCGGCCACCGATTTCCTGCTCGACGGCGCGCCGTTCCAGATCAAGTCGGGGGAGATGCACCCGGGGCGCATACCGGCCATGTACTGGCGGCATCGCATCCGGATGGCCAAGGCCATGGGGTTGAACACCATTGCCGCCTACATCTTCTGGAACCAGCACGAGGAGTCCGAGGGGCACTTCGACTTCACCACCGGCAGCCGCGACATCGCCCGGTTCATCCGCATCGCGCAGGACGAGGGGATGTGGGTGCTGCTGCGCCCCGGCCCGTATGTATGCGCCGAGTGGGATTTCGGCGGACTCCCCCCGTACCTGCTGCGCGACCCCGAACTCCGGATCCGCTCGCTCTCCCCGCGCTATTTCGCGGCCGCCGAACGCTATCTCGCCAGGCTCGCCGACGTGGTGCGCCCCCTGCTGGTGACGCACGGTGGCCCGGTGCTGATGGTGCAGATCGAAAACGAGTACGGCAGCTACGGCAACGACCGCAACTATGTGAAGCGTCTCAAGGACGTGTGGATCAAGCACCGCATCGACGTCCCCTTCTTCACCGGCGACGGCCCCACGGCGTACATGCTCGAGGCCGGCCACGTGGACGGCGCGGCCGTCGGACTCGATTCCGGCTCAGACGAGAAACACTGGGACCTCGCGCGAAGCATCGTTCCGGGGGTCCCCATCTTCTCGTCCGAGACGTACCCCGGCTGGCTGACCCACTGGGGCGAGGCGTGGGCACGCCCGTCGGTGGACGAACTGAAGACGGAAGTCACTTTTCTTCTGAACGCGAAGAAGTCGTTCAACTTCTACGTCGTGCACGGCGGCACCAACTTCGGCTTCACCGCCGGCGCCAACGCGGGGGGCAAAGGCTACGAGCCCGACGTCACCAGCTACGACTATGACGCCCCCATCGACGAGCAGGGGCGTGCAACACCCAAGTACCTGATGCTGCGCGAACTGCTCGGCGCCACGCTGCCGGCGGGGCAGTCGCTGCCGCCGATCCCGGAGCCGATCCCGTCCATCACCGTGCCCGAGTTCGCCATGCAATTGTATGCGTCGATCTGGGGCAACCTGCCCGCACCGGTGGCGTCCATTCACCCGCGCCCATTCGAGATGTACGGGCAGAACCAGGGGCTCGTGCTCTACCGGACCACGCTCGTCGGGCGCAAGAGCGGCAAGCTGATGATCACCGACCTGCACGACTACGCGACCGTGTTCGTCGATGGCGTGCTGGTTGGCACGATCGACCGGCGACTCGGCGAGAAGAGCATCGACCTGCCGAAGGTCACCACCCCCAACCCCGTACTCGACCTCCTGGTCGAGGGGATGGGCCACATCAACTTTGCGCAGGAGATGATCGACCGCAAAGGGATCACCGACCGCGTGACGCTCTCGGGGATGACGCTGATGAACTGGAGCGTGCACCTGTTCCCGTTGCGCGACGCGTGGGTGGCGGCGCTGCCGGCGTCCGCGGCACCGGGCACACGCCCCGGGCTTTTCTTCCGCGGCGCATTCACGCTCGCCAAGCCGGCCGACACCTTCATTGATATGACCGGGTACCGCAAAGGCGTCGTCTGGGTGAACGGCCACAACCTCGGACGCTACTGGGACATCGGCCCGCAGTCGCGGCTCTATTGCCCCGCGTCGTTCCTGAAGGCGGGGCGCAATGACGTGGTGGTGCTCGACCTGCTGAAGACGGAGGCGTCACCGTTGCGCGGGGCGGCCACGCTGCAGTAGCGTCGGCCGAAGTGTGCTCGGCGGGGCCGGCTGGCCGTTCCGCAACCGTCCACCGTCCACCGTCCACCGTCCACCGTCTACAGTCTACCGTCTACCGTCTACCGTCTACTCCGCCCGCTCCAGCGCCAACGTCGCCCCGCGCAACTGCGCCCCCACGTAGCAGTGCATCCCCACCGCCGTCAGCCCGGCATCACGAAACGCGTGCCGGTACCATGCCGGCGTGCGCTGGTGCCAGAGGCGCTTGTCCCCTTCCAACTCGTCGGCATTCGTGAACGCCTCCAGATACGCCACGCCGTCGAGCATGGATTCCAGAGCGCGCAGCCCCGGCCCAAGCTCCTCGGCCCGCACGTACTGCAGGACGTCGCAGCAGACCACCAGATCGAACCGTCCGACCAGTCCCACCTGCCCCACCGTGCCGAAGGTCCCGTGCCGGATGCCCCGCGTGCGCCCGAAACGTTCCACCACGTAGTCGCTGGAATCGATGCCGACGTACTCCGCCTTGGGACGCTCGTCCAGAAAGTGCGATCGCCACGGCGCCTCGCCGCACCCGATGTCGAGGATGCGCTTCACCGGCCGCTCCAGCAGCACCTCGGCGACGCCGAGCGAGTGCCGCACCTTGCGGCGGACGCCGGCGGGGGTATTCACGCGGTGGCGCGGGTCGCGATACCAGCGGTCAAAGTAGGCCTGATCGTACTGCTTGGTCATGGCGTATTCGAACGTTCGTTCGATGGCGCGATCACGCGCGCCGCCGCGCGAATGTCGGCCGCGTCCACCGTCGTGCGGCCATCGGGGGCGTCGAGCGCCAGGCGCACCATCCCCGCGGCGAGCGCGTCGCCGGTGAGCGTCGACCACCGGTCGCGCAGTCGCCCGGCACCGAAGAGCGCCGCGCCCTGCAGCAGTACGTCCACGGCGACGCTCGCCACCCGCTCGGCGACGCGTCGTTCATCGCGGTCGCTCCCCGAGATGAACGATGGCTGCACGATGAGGTGCGGCAATCCGCTGGCCCGCAACTCGTTCTCGAAGCGCCCACGCACGGCCAGGTACGGGTTCCCGCTCGCCGCATTGGCCCCGATCGACGAGAGGTACACGACGAGCGGACGGATGCCCGCCGACCGCGCGGCGCGCAGCAGCAACGCCGACAGTCCATAGTCCACCGCGTCGTAGCCCGCCGCCTTGCCGGTGGCTCGCTCGTCGCGCGCGGTGCGGGCACGCGTGGTGCCGAGCAGCGCGAACACCACATCGGGGCGCAGACGCCCCATCGTGCGCGCCATGTCGTCGTCGATCCACGGCGTGCTGTCCGTTTCGGCGCCCGCCGCCGAGAAGCGCGACATCCAGGCACCGAGCGATGGCGAATCAGGACGCACGTGGGCGACGGCGCGCACCCCTTCGCGCGCCAGGCGCTCGGTGACGTGGCGCCCCGTGTATCCGGTGGCGCCGGCAACGAAGGCGATCGTCACGCGAGTTCCCCGCGGTCGCCGAGCCCCGCACGCACGGGCGCGCTCACGCCGGCGGCGGCGAGGCCGGCGTGTCGGGCGGCGTTTCGTTCCACGTCAGGATGGCCAGCAGCACCGCACCGCAGGTGACCCCCGAATCGGCCACGTTGAAGGTCCAGAACCGCGACGCGCCAATGCCCACGTCGATGAAATCGACCACGCCGCGCACGCTGCGCATGCGATCAATCAGGTTGCCGGTCGCGCCTGCGGCGATCATCGCCAGCGCGGCCGACAGCCAGGTGGTCGTCGGCGGGAGCCCGCGCCACATGCGCACGATGATCACCACCATCACCAGGGCGAGCACGGAGAAGACCGTGCGCGACCACCCGCCCAGCGACATGTTCATCGCCGCGCCGGTGTTGTACGTCAGCGTCCAGCGCACCCAGTCGCCCACGACCTGCTGCGGCACGTGCAGCGGCAGCCGCGACTCGGCGATGCGCTTGGTGACGATGTCGCCGGCCAGTATGCCAAGGGCGATGGAGACGAAGATGCGGTCGCGGGGGGAAGAGAGCATGCGGGCGGAATGAGGTGCCGTCGTGGACTACGGTGAGCGTGCGGTCTAACTTACCGCCGCGACGCCTGCGCCGGGAACCCGTCCGGCGCTCTCACCCCTCCGGACGTGCCGGCGCCCAGACTTCCCATCGACGACGTCATTCCCGCCCTGCGCGATGCACTGCGCACGGCGCGGCACGCCGTGCTGGTGGCGCCGCCCGGCGCGGGCAAGACCACGCGGGTGCCGCTGGCGCTGCTTGGGGAACCGTGGTGCACGGGGCGCGTGCTCGTGCTGGAACCACGGCGACTGGCCGCGCGCGCCGCGGCGCACCAGATGGCGCGCCTGCTCGACGACGAGATTGGCGGCACCGTGGGGTACCGCGTGCGGCTCGAGTCGCGGGTCTCGGCGCGCACGCGCATCGAAGTGATCACCGAGGGGGTGCTCACCCGAATGCTGCAGGACGATGCCACGCTCGACGGCGTGTCGGCGGTGCTGTTCGACGAGTTCCACGAGCGCAACCTGCAGGGCGACCTCGGGCTCGCGCTCACGCTGCGCACGCGCGAGCTGGTGCGCGACGATCTGCGCCTGCTGGTGATGTCGGCGACGCTCGATGCCGCCCCGGTGGCCGCGCTGCTCGGCGGCGCGCCGGTGATCGAAAGCCACGGACGCCTGCACCCCGTGGAGACGCGTCATCGTCCGACGCGCGAGGGCCAGTGGATCGACGCGAGCGCCGCGAGCGCGGTGCGCGCCGCGCTGGCCGACGACGCGGGCGACCTGCTCGTCTTTCTTCCGGGTCAGGGGGAAATCGCCCGCACGGCGACCGCGTTGTCCGACGTGGACGGCGCCATCGACGTGATTCCACTGTACGGCGCCATGCCGCTGGACGCGCAGGACCGGGCCATTCGCCCCAGCGCCGACGGGCGTCGCAAGGTGGTGCTGGCCACGGCGATCGCCGAGACCAGCCTGACCATTGAAGGGGTGCGGGTGGTCATCGACAGCGGGTTGTCGCGTGTGCCGCGCTTCGACCCCCGCAGCGGCATGTCGCGGCTGGCGACCACCCGCGTGTCGCGTGCGAGCGCCGACCAGCGGCGCGGGCGCGCCGGCCGTCTGGGGCCCGGCGTCTGTTACCGGCTCTGGGCCGAAGGCGACGACGCGCAGTTGCTGGCCCAGCGCACGCCGGAAATTCTCGAGGCCGATCTCGCGCCGCTGGCGCTCGAGCTGGCCGCGGCCGGCATCGATGATGTGCGGTCGCTGGCCTGGCTCGACGCGCCGCCGCCCAGCGCGCTGCTGCAGGCGCGCACGTTGCTGCAGGAACTCGACGCCCTCGACGCCGGCGGCGCGAGCGCCGGCGGCGCGAGTACCGGCGGGGCGATCACCGCGCACGGCCGACGCATGGCCTCGCTGGGCGTGCATCCGCGGCTCGCGCACCTGGTGGCGCGCGGCGCGGAACTGGGGCACGGCGCGACGGCGTGCGACGTGGCGGCGTTGCTGGGGGAGCGCGACATCTTCAACCGCGAATCGGCCGAAGGCGATGCCGACCTCGCCGACCGCGTGCGTGCCCTGCGCGACGCGGATTTTGCGCGCACACACCGTGCCGACCGCGGCCGCCTGCAGCGTGTGCGGCAGGAGAGTGACGCGCTGCGCCGCGCCATCGGTGTGCCACGCGCTGCGCCGCATGGGGCGCAGCGCGACGCCGCCGCTCCGGATGATCGCATCGTGGGGCTGCTGGTCGCGCTCGCCTACCCCGACCGGCTGGCGAAGCAGCGCCCCGACGCGCCGGGCAAGTACCTGATGCGCAACGGGCGCGGCGCGACCTTCGCGGTGCCGCAGACGCTGGGCGCCGCCGAGTGGCTGGCCATCGCCGACGTGGACGGCGACCCGCGCGAGAGCCGCATCTGGATGGCCGCGGAGATCGATGCCGACGACGTCGCCGCGCACTTTGCCGCACACGGGTCCGACGAGGTCGTCCGCCACTGGGACGCCGACAAGCGCGTGCTGAAACTCTCGCGCGTCACGCGCCTGGGCGCCATCACGCTGCGCGAGAAGCCGCTGCGCGCGCCATCGGCGGAGGACGCCGCCGCGGCGTTGCTCGAGGTGGCGCGCAGCGAAGGGCTCGCCGTGCTGCGCTGGGATGAGCGCGCCACGCGCCTGCGGCAGCGGCTGGCCTTTGCGCATCGCATCGACGACGCGTATCCCGCGGTGAGCGACGATGCGCTGGCTGCGACAATCGACGACTGGCTGCTCCCCGCCCTGCAGTCGCTCGGCACGCTGAATGCGCTCGCCAAGGTGGACGTGGCCGACGCGCTGCTGGCGCGACTGACGTGGAAGCAGCGCGAGCGACTGGACGCGCTGGCGCCGACGCACTGCACGGTGCCCAGCGGGTCGCACCTTCCCATCGACTACGCCGACGCCGAGTCGCCGGCGCTCGCCGTGCGTCTGCAGGAACTGTTCGGGCTGGCGGAGACGCCGCGCGTGGGCGATGGGCGCGTGCCGCTGACGTTGCAGTTGCTGTCGCCGGCGCAGCGTCCGGTGCAGGTGACGCGCGACCTGGCGGGCTTCTGGGCGCGCTCATACTTCGATGTGCGCAAGGATCTGCGCGGCCGGTATCCGCGGCACTACTGGCCCGAGAATCCGCTGGACGCCGAGCCGACGGCGCGCGCGAAGCGGCGCGGGACGTGAGGGGCTGAGATTCGTTCTTTTCAACACGGAGACCGGAGATAACGGAGGGCCACGGAGAACGACAACTGCAATAAGGGGGCGTGGGGGACAGGTCCGTCCGCCACACCCCCTCTGAGCTGTTGCAGTACTCCGTGGCCCTCCGTGCAACTCCGGTCTCCGTGTTAAAGCAACCAAACCCAGCCGAGACCGGTTCGTTCAACACGGAGACCGGAGATAACGGAGGGCCACGGAGAACGACCACTGCATAAAGGGGGCGTGGGGGACTGTACCGTCCGCCACACCCCCTCTGATCTGTTGCCGTACTCCGTGGCCCTCCGTGCTCCTCCGGTCTCCGTGTTATAGAAACCGAACTCGCCTGAACCGCTACACCAGCCAGCGCCGCGTGGTATCGAGCAACTCCTGGTACGGCGCGCCGAATTTCTTCAGCAGGTAGCGTTCCTCGCGCAACACCACCCCCCAGTGCAGCAGCGCCCACGACGGGACGAGCAGCACCAGGTCCCACGGGTTGTTGCGCAGCACCCCCACACCCGCCTGCGCCAACAGGAACCCCAGGTACATCGGATTGCGCGTGAAGGCGAAGGGCCCGCCGAGCACGAGCGCTCGCGGCGCGCGCCACGGCACCGCCGGCGTGCGCCGCTTCACGAAATGCTCGTGCGCCCAGTACGCCAGCCCCGCGCCGGCGGCGATGAGCACGAACCCCGTCCAACCGGGCCAGCCCAGCCGCCACGTGATGCCACTGAAGTGGCTCAGCCCCTCGCCGAGCAGCAGCGCGGTGATCGGCACGAACGGCGCCGGCAGCAGCACATTGGCCACTGCCTCCTTCTGCAGCGCGAGCATCGCCACCTGCCCCGCATGATACGCGAGATGCTGCACCACACCATCGAGCATCGTGGTGCGGCTGTACCCGCGCTCACCCACCGGCGCCGCCAGTTCGTCGGCCGTCATCACCGACACCCGAGCAGCCAGTTGCTCAATGGCGTCGCCGAGTCGCGCCACGTCCTGCGCCCACTGTTCCGCGCTCACGGCCGACGGATCGGGGAACTCCTCGCCGTCCGGGGGATCGCACGACGGGTCGTCGAGGCGCAGACGCGGCGTGTCGACCCAGGTCGTGAGGTGCCGCAGCAGCTGCCACGGCGTGTGCGAGCTGCGTGCGCGACGCGACGCCGCCTGCGGCGCCGTGAGCCGAGCGAGCACCTCGGCCACCGATGGTCCGTGCCACGGCGCGCCGTTCCACGCGCGCCGCAACTCGGCGGCCAACCGTTCGCCCGGCGTCACCGGCATGCCATCATCCGACCTTGTAGCTCATCGCGGAGCCGGTCAGGTGCTTGCGCAGCATCGACAGCTGCCCCAGGTGATAGCTGTCGTGTTGCGTGAAGAAGGCCAGGATGCCGCCCACCGAACGGTCGGCCACCGGCAGCTTGAACTCGGTCATCTGCGCCGCGCCGTCGGCGGTGAGCGCGGCCATGGCCGACTCCAGCGACGTGCTCGCCGCGGTCCACGCCGCGAGCAGC
Organism: Gemmatimonadota bacterium; assembly: GCA_947504615.1. GTDB lineage: Bacteria > Gemmatimonadota > Gemmatimonadetes > Gemmatimonadales > Gemmatimonadaceae > PNKL01. Next base: position 16,558 of record CANNKR010000003.1, read on the forward strand.
TCGACCATCGTGGGCCACGACGTCACCGCGTCGATGGGCGTGCGTGGCGTGATGTAGGCGTCAATCGGATTGTCTACCGGCGCCGCGCCGGCGGTACGCGCCATCAGGAACCGTGACCCGATGATGTGCGCCAGGAGGTAGGCCACGGAGTTGGCGCCATCCAGCGGGCGGGTGCGCGAGGCGTCATCGCCGATGCCGTCCACGGCGTTGCGGACGAGCCCGGTGTTGAGCGTGATGATCGCGTGCAGGGGGGCGATGTAGGGAATCATGATCCTATTTCTTGGTGACAGTGTCTTCGCGCAGGATCGTCTTGGCCATCCAGAAAACGATGAACGCCACGACAACGAAGTCGATGCCCGACCCCAGCACCTTGCCGAGTTCGAACTTGATGCCGAGCAATTCCGGCTTCCAGTCGCGCCAGTCGCCGCCGGTGACGGCCGTCAGGCGGCCGACGATCGGCATCAGCAGACCGCTGACGACCGCCGACACGAGATCATTGAGCTTGCCGCCGATGATCACGGCAATGGCCAGGCCGATGACGCCATAATGCTTGAGAAACGAGGTGAATTCCTTGATCATGCAGTGCTCCGGGCAGGGGGAAAGATCAGACGCCGAACTGCGTCAGGTGATGGTCCGTATGCTTGTGCAGCAGCACGCCCCAGTCGCGGGCGGCCAAGACGCCGAACGCGGGGTGCGCCTGCCATGTTCCACCCACCGACTGCGCCGCCGCCCGCTCCATGAGCGCGGCGAGTGCCGCCTTGTCCGACGCCCAGTCGTCCGGCGCGCGCGACAACAACTGCGGCGCGGTGGGCGCTCCCTTGGGGAATGGGAAGACGTGGATGATCAGGTAGCGCATCACGCGGTTACTGAGGAACGTCTGGCGCGGGGGCACGGGAAGGTCGCCCAGGGCCATGCGCGCCCCTTCGATAAGGTGCGACACCATGCGGGGGGCCGTGAGCGTGCCCCAGCGCGCGGGGGCGGTGGCGTCCAGGCTCTCGAGGCGCGCGAGCAGCGTCCGGCGGGCGGATGGATCGAACAGGGTTTTTGGCATCCGGAATTCTTCACGCGTGCACGCCCGGCGTCCAGTCTCCTTCATCGATTGCCGGGCGGTCGCCATCCTCCAGCCCCAGTCGCCGAGTCGCGTGGCCTACCGCGTCGCCCCCCGGGCGCTCACTGGCCACAGCGCTTCGACCACGCCGCGCCGCACGCAGACGAACCAGTCGTGCAGGTTGACCGTCGGATCGCAGTGGCCGGGCACCAGGAGCAGTTTTTCTCCCAGGGCGGGAGTCGCCGCACCGGGAGCGACGGCAAAGACGAAGTGCTCGTCGGAGTCGCTGACGCAGGTCAACCCGTCCTGCTGCCACACCTGCGGTAGCCCCGAATCGACACTGACCGATTTGAGTCCGGCGTCGACCACGACGCGCACGGCAGCCGAACGGCTCATCACCGTGCTCCACACGAACAGGCTCTGCTCGAACGGCGGCCAGGCGGCATCAAACTCGTTACGGTTGTAGTCGGCGTCCATGAAGATGTAGGAGCCGGGCTGCACTTCATCATAGGCGCCGCTCGCGAGTTCCAGCGGAAAGCTGCCGGTGCCCGCGCCAGTGACCGTCTCGCACGGAATGCCGCTCTGCTCGATCAAGGCGCGGGTCGAACGCACCAGTTCCACCGCACGGGTGATCACGTCGCGCCGGTCGGCAACGGTGCGCACGTGCTGGGCGCTGCCATGATACGCCTGCAGCCCGGCAAAGCGCAGATGGCGACTGTCCGCAACGGCGCGCGCCACCGCCAGCGCCGGCGCGAGTGCATCGGCGCCGCACCGGTTGCCGCCCACGTTGACTTCCACCAACGCGTCGAGCCGCACCCCGGCGCGCTCCGCCGCCGCTGCCACGTCCGCCACGTTCTCCACGGCATCGACGCAGACGGCGATCCGCGCCCCGCGCGCGAGGGCGGCAACGCGATCGAGTTTGTCGGCGCCCACGATTTCATTCGAGATCAACACGTCGGGCACGCCGCCCGCCACCAGCGCCTCGGCTTCGCTGACTTTCTGGCAGCAGACCCCCACCGCGCCGGCCGCCATCTGACGCAGGGCGATCTCGGCGCACTTGTGGCTCTTGGCATGCGGGCGCAATCGCACGCCGCTGCCGCGCAGTGCATCGGCCATGCGGGCCACGTTGCGCTCGAAGGCGTCGAGGTCGAGGATCAGCGCCGGCGTATCGACGGCGGCCAGCGGCATCCCGACGGCACCCGGGGCGGAGATGGTCATGGAGAGAAATCCGCGAAGAAGTGGAGACGCTCAATTCTATGCTGCCGCCAGGCGCATCGCCCGCTCGCGTGGCGATCGCCCCGTCGCGGCGCCATCTTTTCTGCACGGCTCGAGTGGCCGCGATGCACGCTCCTGTTTCCCTGCAACACTTTCCCTTTACAATACGGAATCCTGCGATGCCCGCCCGTTACCCGGCCCTGGCACTCTGCCTGACCCTCCTTGCCTGCAGCAGCCCCAAGCCGACCATGACCTTCACGTCCGACAATCCATTCGCCAATCCGAGTCCCCTGCAGTACCAGGCCCCGGTATTCGACAAGATTCGCAACGAACACTTCCAGCCGGCGATCGAAGAGGGGATGCGCGTGCAGATCGCCGAGGTTGGTGTCATCGCCAGTGACACCGCGCGGCCGACGTTCGACAACACGATCGTGGCGCTTGAGCGATCGGGGCAGCTGCTGACGCGCGCGAACAGCGTCTTTGGCGCCCTCACGCAGGCGAACACGAGCGACACTCTGCAGGGGCTGCAGACGGAACTCGCTCCCAAGCTGGCGGCGCACTCCGATGCGATTCGCCTGAACGCCGCGCTGTTCGCCCGCATCAAGACCCTCCACGACGCCCGGACCTCGCTCGGCCTCGACACGGTCCAGCAGTTCCTGCTGGAGCGCTACTACAAGGATTTCGTGCGGGGGGGCGCGCTGCTCTCCGAGGCCGACAAGACCGCGCTGCGCGCACTGAACGAAGAGGAGTCCAAGCTCAGCACGGAGTTCCAGATCCGCCTGCTCGCGGCCACCAAGGCCGGGGCGCTCGTCATCAGCGACAAGGCCGAGCTGGCCGGCATGAGCGACGCGGACATCACCGCGGCCGCGGCCGCCGCCAAGGAACGGAAGCTCGAGGGCCAGTGGGTGCTGCCGTTGCAGAACACCACGCAGCAGCCGTACCAGGTGTCGCTCACCAATCGCGCCGTGCGCGAACGGCTCTTCCACGCCTCCACCACGCGCGCCCAGCGCGGCGACAGCAACGATACGCGGGCGCTCGTGCTGCGGCTCGCCGCCTTGCGGGGGGACCGCGCCAAACTGCTCGGGTTCCCAAGCATCGCGGCGTACGTGCTCGATGACCAGATGGCGAAGACTCCCGCGCAGGCGCTCAAGCTGCTGACCGACATGGTGCCCGCGATCAACGCCAAGGTGGCGGCCGAGGCGGCCGCGATGCAGGCGCTCGTCGACCAGCAGAAGGGCGGCTTCACGATTGCCCCGTGGGACTGGCAGCACTACGCCGAGCAGGTGCGCAAGGCGCAGTACGCACTGGACGAGAGCCAGCTGAAGCCCTACTTCGAGCTCGATCGCGTGCTGAAGGACGGCGTCTTCTTTGCGGCGCATGAACTGTTCGGGCTCACGTTCGTGGAGCGCAAGGACCTGCCGGTCTACCACCCCGATGTGCGGGTGTTCGAGGTGTTCGACGCCGACAGTACGTCGGTGGCGCTCTGGTACTGCGACTATTTCAAGCGCGACAACAAGAGCGGCGGCGCGTGGGAGGGGAGCTTCGTCGACCACGCGGGGCTGCTCAAGGCCAAGGCGGTGATCTACAACGTCGGGAACTTCAGTCAGCCGGCGGCGGGCCAGCCCGCGCTGCTGAGCTTCGACGAAGCCTCCACCATGTTCCACGAGATGGGACATGCGCTGCATGCGATGCTCGCGGACGTCGAATACCCGCGACTCACCGGCACGAACGTGGCGACGGACTTTGTCGAACTGCCGTCGACGCAAAACGAGCACTGGGCGCTCGACGCGCGCGTGCTGGCGAACTACGCCAAGCACTACCAGACGGGTCAGCCCATGCCGGCGGACCTCGTGTCGAAACTCAAGAAGGCGCGCACCTTCAACATGGGGTTCACGAGCAGCGAGGTGGTGCAGGCCATGCTGCTCGACATGGCGTGGCACACGCTGGCGCCCGGGGCGACGCAGAAGGACGTGGCCGCGTTCGAGGCGGCCGCGCTCACGCGCTTCGGCGTGGCCACGCCGCTCGTGCCGCCGCGCTATGAGACGCCGTACTTCGCGCACATCTGGGGTGGGGGCTACACGGCCAACTACTACGCCTACATGTGGAGTGAAGTGCTGGCCGAGGATGCAAACGGCTGGTTCACCGAGCACGGCGGACTGACGCGCGCCAACGGGAAGCGCTACCGCGACATGATCCTCTCGCGTGGCGGGACCAGCAACGCCGATGTCCTCTACCGGGCATTTCGCGGGCGCGATCCGCAGGTCGGGGCCATGCTCGAGGCGCGGGGCCTCAAGACCACCCGCTGATCACGCCGGGCAACAGCGTCCGGTGCCGCGACCGCTACTCGGTCGGGGCGCCGGCGCTGGTCCAGTCCCTCCACCCTCCCGCCATCGACGCCACGTTGGTGTAGCCCATCTGCTGCAGCGCATCGGCCGCGAGCACCGACCGAAAGCCGCCGCCGCAGTACAGGATGATCTCGGCGTTCTTGTCGGGCACCAGCGCCTCGATGTCGCGTTCGATCACGCCCTTCCCCACGTACTCGGCGCCCGCGGCGTGCCCCGCCGCCCATTCGGACTGTTCGCGCACGTCGATCAGGTGCGCCCCGGCGGACGCGCGCTCGCGCGCCTGCGCCACGGTGACTTCGCGCACGCGCGGGCGCATCGATTCAATGAGGGCCAGAAATCCCGGAGCGTGCACACGTCCTCGCAATGGTTGATGACGAGAGGAAAGTGCGCCGCTCGCGTCCCGGAGGGAAGTGCCGCGAAACGCGGGTCCGGTTCGTTCAACACGGAACTACGGGGTATGAGACGCAGGGCCACGCGAGTCCGGTTCGTTCAACACGGAGACCGGAGGCGCACAGAGGGCCACGGAGGACCGCGAAACCTTGAAGGGGCTTGTGCGGACGGTCCTGTCCGCCGAGCCCCTTTGAGTTGCTGTACTCCGCGGCCCTCAGTGTTCCTCGTGTTCCTCCGTGTTATAGAAACCGATCCCAGCCGGGTCCGGTTCGTTCAACACGGAGACCGGAGGCGCACAGAGGGCCGCGGAGGACGGCGAAAACTTGAAGGGGCTTGTGCGGACGGTCCTGTCCGCCGAGCCCCTTTGAATTGCCGTACTCCGCGGCCCTCTGTGTTCCTCGTGTTCCTCCGTGTTATAGAAACCGATCCCAGCCGGGTCCGGTTCGTTCAACACGGAGACCGGAGGCGCACAGAGGGCCACGGAGGACGGCAACAGCAAATACTTTATGGGGTCGTGGCGGGAAGTACTGTCCGCCGAGCCCCTTTGAATTGCTGTACTCCGTGGCCCTCCGTGGACCTCCGGTCTCCGTGTTGAATGACTCGATCTCGAGTGAATGACTCGATCTCGAGTGAACGACTCGATCCCGAGTGCCCGACCCGATCCCGGGTGAACGAAACCACCGTCGGACGCTAGCAGATCCGCGGCAACTGGTCGCCCGGCAGCAGGTCCACCACCCGCGTGCCGCCCAGCGCCGTGCGCAACGCCACCAGGCGCGGGTGCGCCGCCACCACCGCGCCTATGCGCACCGCCCCCTCGCCCAACGGGTGCGCGCGCAACGCCGAGAGCGCCTGCTCCGCGCCGGAGGCCGGCACGAAGGCCACCAGCACGCCTTCGTTGGCCACATACAGCGGGTCCAGTCCCAGCATCTCGCACGCCGCACGCACATCGCCGGGCACCGGCAGCGCGCCCTCGTCGATCTCGATCCCCACGAGCGACGCCACCGCGATCTCGTTGAGCGCACTCGCCACGCCGCCACGCGTCGGGTCGCGCAGCACGTGCACATCCACACCGGTGGCGCGCAGGTTGTCCACCAGCGGAAAGAGCGCCGCGCTGTCGCTGGTGATCGCGCTCTCGAACGACATCCCCTCGCGCGCCGCCATGATCGCCATGCCGTGACGGCCGATCGCGCCGCTCACCAGGATCACGTCGCCCGGGACCGCGCGCGTTGGCGACGGCCGGAAGGTGGGGTCGATCACCCCAACACCGGTCGTGTTGATGTACAGCCCGTCCGCCTTGCCGCGCTCCACCACCTTGGTGTCGCCCGCGACAATCGGCACACCGGCCTCGCGCGCCGCGCGCGCCATTTCCACGATCACGCGGTCCAGCACGTCCAGCGACAGCCCTTCCTCGATGATGAACCCCGCGGTCAGGCACACGGCGCGCGCGCCCATCATGGCCACGTCGTTCAGCGTGCCATGCACCGCCAGCGACCCGATGTTGCCCCCCGGAAACTCGAGGGGCTGCACCACGAAGGAATCGGTGGAGATGGCAATCTCGCCGCCCGTCACGTTCACAATGGACGCATCACCCAACTGCGCCAGCGCGGGGTTCTCGAAGTGCGGCAGGAAGTGGCGCGCCACCAGCTGCGCGCTGAGCCGCCCGCCCGACCCGTGTCCCAACTGCACCCGGTCGTTGGCCTCCAGCGGCACCGGGCACTGCAGCGCCACGGGATTCCCCGGCGACGTCACGACGGCCTCGCGGGCGCGCTCACCACGGCGTCCGCGTCCGCGGTGCGGTACTTGGCGATGTTGTAGTACGCCGAGCAGGCGCCTTCGGTGCTCACCATCGGGGCGCCCAGCGGGCGCTCCGGCGTGCACAGCGTGCCAAACGCCTCGCATTGCGGCGGCTTCAGGCGCCCCGTCAGCACTTCGCCGGCGCGGCACGCCGCCGGCTCCGTCACCTTGATGTCGCTCACGCCAAACTTCGTTTCGGCATCGTACGCCGCAAACTCGGCGCGCAGTGCCAGCCCGCTCATCTTGATCTCGCCCAGCCCGCGCCACGGACGATCGGCCAGCTCGAACACCTTGGCCACCAGCGCGCGCGCCGGCTCCGTGCCCAGGCGGCGCACCGAGCGCACGTACTGGTTTTCCACCTCGTGCCGCCCTGCCTCCAGCTGGTTCACCGCCATCGCCATCCCTTCCAGGATGTCCACCGGCTCGAACCCCGTGACGACGATCGGCACCTTGTACTGCGCGGCGATCGGCTCGTACTCCGTGTAGCCCATGACGGCGCAGACGTGCCCCGCCGCCAAAAAGCCCTGCACCCGGTTGTCCGGCGCCTCCATGATGGCCCGGATCGCCGGCGGCACCGTGACATGCGAGACCAGCACGCTGAAGTTCGTCACGCCCAGCTCACGCGCGCGAAAGACCGCCATCGCGTTGGCTGGTGCGGTGGTCTCGAAACCCACGGCAAAAAAGACGACTTCCTTTTCCGGATGCCGCTGGGCCAGCGCCAGCGCGTCGAGCGGCGAATAGACGATCTTCACGTTGCCGCCGCGCGCGCGCACCTGCTGCAGGTCGCAGTCGCTCCCCGGCACGCGCAGCATGTCGCCGAACGAGGTGAAGATCACCTCGGGGCGCGCCGCGATCGCCAGCGCCTTGTCGATCTGCTCGAGCGGCGTCACGCACACCGGACACCCCGGGCCGTGGATCATCTCCACCGCCCCCTCGAGCATTTCGTCGAGCCCCTGCCGCACGATGGTGTGCGTCTGGCCGCCGCACACTTCCATCAGCGTCCACGGCCGGGTGGCCCGCGCCTTGATGCGCGCAATCAGCGCCTTGGCAATCTCGGCGTCGCGATACTCCGACAGGTACTTCACGAGGCGCCGTCCGCCAGCTTCAGCGACTCGTCCGCCACCTCGGCCATCCACTCGAGTTCCTCGAGCTGGCTCATCTCCTTCAGCACCTCGAACGTCCGCCGCGCCTCATCCTCGTCCACGCGCGTGATGGCAAAGCCCACATGCACGATCACGTAGTCGCCCACCGCCACTTCGTCCTGCACGTACTGCAAGCAGACGTCGCGACGCACACCGCCAAAATCGACGATGCCCATCGACAGGCCGGCGTCATCGCGGATCGTCGTGATCTTTCCTGGGATGCCCAAGCACATGAGTCGGGGGGGGTTAGGAGGAGGCGGTGCTGGGTGCGGGGTGGCGGGTGCAGGTGAGGGGGGACGGGTCGCTCTATTCGTGGATCAGGCGCCAGGCGGCCACCGCGGCTTGTCCATAACTGATCGCGCCATCATTGGGTCCAAGCTGGCGCGGCACCAGCACGCGCAATCGCGCCGCCGTCAGCCGCCCCTCAATGCTGGCGAGCAGGCGCGCATTCTGGAAGGAGCCCCCGCCCAGCGCCACCGTATTGATGCCGTGGTCGGCGGCCACCCGGCGCGCGACCTCGGCCGCCGCGTATGCCACGCTTTCGTGAAAGCGCGCGGCCAGCAGTCCAACGTCCACGCCGTGCTGGCGTCCCTCGCCCAGTGCGATCAGCAGCGGCACGGGGTCCATGATCAACCGGTCGCCCCCGTCCAGAATGGGGAACGGCAACGGCATCGCCCGCGTCTCCCCGGCCAGCGCCTCGAGTTCCATGGCCGCCTGCCCTTCGAACGACGCGTGCCGCCGCACGCCGAGTACGGCCGCCGCCGCATCGAACAGACGCCCCATCGACGACGCCATCGGCGAGTTGACGCCGCGCGACAGTTGCTGCGCCGCGCCCACGCGCGTGGCCATCGGCACGCCGTAGTAGGCCAGCGAGAATGCCCGCGTCTGCTCGCCGGCGAGCGCCTCGTATCCCAGCGCCACGCGCCACGGTTCTCGTGCCGCCAGGTCGCCGCCGGGAAGCCCGGCATAGCGCAGTTGCGCCGCGCGGTGATAGCCCGCAAGGTCGGCCACCAGCACTTCGGCGCCCCACACGTGGCCGTCGTCACCGTACCCGGTGCCGTCAAAGGCGATCCCGACCACCCGCGACGTGATGCCGTGCTCGGCCGCCACGGCCGCAATGTGCGCGTGATGATGCTGCACGCGGATCACCTGCGGCAGCCCCAACTCCTCGGCCAGGCGCGTGGAGAGGTACCCGGGGTGCAGGTCGCGCACTGCCACCGTGGGGTCAATGCGAAAGAGCGCGCGAAACCGGTCGTACGCCGAATGCCAGTGGGCCAGCGCTTCCAGATCTTCCAGGTCGCCGATGTGCGGGCTCACGAACGCCTGGTCGCCGCGCACCAGCGTGAAGGTGTTCTTGAGGTGCGGCCCCACGGCGATGATCGGCTCGGGCGCGGCGACCGGCAGGCGCACCGGAGTCGGCGCCAGCCCGCGCGCGCGGCGCACGATCACTTCGTGCGCGTCCACCACGCGCACCACGGAATCGTCGCAGCGCGACAGGATCTCGCGGTCGTGCAGCAGGAACAGGTCGGCCAGCGTGCCCAGCCGCTCGCGCCCTTCCGCGATGCCGATCGCAATCGGTTCGTCACTCAGGTTGCCGCTGGTCATCACCAGCGGACGCGCCGCCCCCTCGAGCAGCAGGTGGTGCAGCGGCGTGTACGCGAGCATCACGCCCAACCGGTCGAGCCCCGGTGCCAGCGCAGCGCTCAATGCGGCGGTGGCCTTGGGCCGCAGCAGCACGATGGGACGCGCCGCCGAGCGCAGCAGGGCGGCCTCGCGCTCGCTCACCACGGCGATCGCCTGCACGTCGTCGAGGGTGCGCACCATCACGGCCAGCGGTTTGGCGTCGCGCTGCTTGCGCTCCCGCAGGCGACGGATCGCGGCATCGTTGGTGGCGTCCACCACCAGGTGAAAGCCGCCCAGTCCCCGGAGTGCGATCACGGCCCCCACGCGCAACGCGGCGGCGGCGAGCAGGATCGCCGTGTCGCCGGCGGCGCGCTCGGTGCCGCCGGGCTCCTCCAGCCACACGCGCGGCCCACACTGCGGGCAGGCCACCGTCTCGGCGTGGAAGCGGCGATCGCTCGGCGTCGCGTATTCCGCGGCGCACACCGGGCACGGCACGAACGCCTTCATCGACGTGCGCTCGCGATCGTACGGCAGCGCGTCAATGATCGTGTAGCGCGGCCCGCAGTCGGTGCAGGTGATGAACGGATGCCGGTAGCGCCGATCGTCGGAGTCGAACAACTCGGCTTCGCAGTGCGCGCAGGTGCCCACGTCGGGGGCTACCGGGCGCGCGCTGTCGGCATCGATGCTGTGCGTGATGATGAACGATTCCGCGCCGTCGGCCGTGGCGCTCGCCGACTCCACCGCGTCGATGCGGGCCACCGGCGGCGCCTCGGTGCCCAGCGCTCCCACGAACAACGCCAGCACGTCTTCGGGGCCCTCGACGTGAATCTCCACCGCGCCGGCCACGTTGCGCACCCAGCCGCCGAGCCCCAGCCGCGTGGCCAGCCGATGCACGAACGGACGGAAGCCCACGCCCTGCACCACGCCGGTAATGCGGAGCCGGCGTCCAGCCACGGGAGGTGCGCCCTTCACGCGGGTGCCAGCGGCCTGACCGATCGGCGCAGAAAGTCGAACCACGCCACCAGCCCGTCGCCGGTCATCGCCGAGAGGTGCATGAACTGCAGCCCCGGGTTCACCTGCAGGCAGTTCCGCACGGCGCGCTCGCTGTCGAACGGCACGTAGGGGAGCAGGTCGGTCTTGGTGACCACCACCCAGTCGGCCTTCTCGAACATCTTGGGGTACTTCAGCGGCTTGTCCTCGCCTTCCGTGACGGCGAACAGCACCACGCGCGCCTGTTCGCCCAGGTCCCAGGCCGCCGGGCAGACCAGATTGCCTACGTTCTCGATGATGAGCAGACGGATGGTGGCGAGGTCCAGATTGTCGAGCGCGGCACTCACCTGCAGCGCATCCAGGTGGCAGGCGCCGCCGGTCACCACCGCCTGCACCAGGCGCGCGGTGTGGGCGGCCAGGCGATCGGCGTCGTTCTGCGTCTGGCAGTCGCCGGCGATCACGGCCATGTCCAGCGGCTCGCCCAGCAGGGCCAGCGTGCGCTCGAGCAGCGTGGTCTTGCCCGAGCCGGGCGACGACATGAGGTTCAGCGCGGTGATGCCGTGCGTGGCGAGCCGCGCACGCACCTGTGCGGCGAGCTCGTCATTGCGCGCCATCACCCGCTCGCGCACTTCAATCGTTCGGACCGTCATCGTCCTCGATCTCGAAATAGGTGACCTGAAAGATGTCACCGGCGGGGCGCGTAATGGCAGCCTTGGCGCCGACCCACGGCGGATGGCTGAGCACGGCCTCCAGGCAGAACTCCAGCGCCGAGGGCTCCACGCCGCTCTCGGTGCCGACTTCCACGCCGACCGTCACGCACCGCGCCACCGAGGGTCCCAGTTTTTCTTCCGCCAGGCGCCCGATCTCGATGGCGAGGCTCAGTTCATGCACCGATGGCGACCTCTCGTCTGGTGCACGTGTGGCCCCACAGGCGCAGCCGCACGATCACCTGCTCGATGCACGCATCGACGCTCGCTGCCACCACCGGGCTCAGTTCGGTGGCGATGTCGATCACCGCCGGCACCACGCCGATGGCGCACGTCTGCCCGGGCAGCGTCCCGCGAAACTCGGAGATCGCCATGACCTCCTGCAATCCCACCTGGTGCGGCGACAGCTTGTTGTGGTCCGTCACCAGGGGAATTTCGTCCTTCTCCAGCACCAGCACGGTGCCCGGGGGATGCCGCTGCGTATTGATGGCATCGAGGAACATCAGCCGGTCGGCATCCTCGATGTCCGGCAACAGCTTCATCCCCCAGGTCCCCCCGTCGATCAGCGCCACGTCCTCGAGCACCCATTCCTGCTCCAGGCGCTCGAGCACGTGCAGGCCCAGCCCGTCATCACCCATGACGGGACTGCCCACGCCGATGACGGTCGTTCCGGTGGCCACTAGTGGTGCTTCGACTTCCACGGTTCCGACGGCTGGTCGTGAATGTTGAAGTCCTCGAACGTGTCGTGCGACGAGACGAAGCGCCCGCCGGTGAGGATGGAGGAGACGCCGCCCGCATGCTCCACGGAATCGGCACGGATGGCGAGATAGACGTGAATCAGCACGAACATCGGGTACACCCAGAGCAGCGTGTGATGGATCAGGCGCACGCGCTGCAGCCCGCCCACCAGCGGCGGCAACCAGCCGAAGATCGTGTCGAAGAAACCGCCCGGTGCCGCCTGGCCGTACATGCTGAAGCCGGTGACGATCATCGCGGCGGTGACAAAGTAGATCGTGGTGTACGCCAGCTGCGCCAGCGGGTTGTGCCCCACGAAGTGCGGCTGTTTCTCCAGCCGCATCGTGAAGTACGACTTGAGCACCAGCCAGACGTTGCGCAGGTTCCTGGGCGTCACCGGGAAGAGCGCCGGCCACCGTTCGTACACGTTGCCGACGAACAACCAGTAGACGCGCACGATGGCCGCCATCACGATGATGGCCGCCGCCAGGAAATGCGCAAAGCGGAAGCGTCCCATCAGGAAGTGACTGCTGGCCTCGCCGCCGGCCATGAAGTACGGCTGCCCGATGTAGAGCCCCGTCACGACCAGCGTGATGATGCTGAACACGGAGACCCAGTGCATCACGCGCAGCGGCGCGCCCCACAGGTAGACCCACGTGAAGTCCCCGTGGACTCGAGGCACCCGCGCCTCGAACCACGGGATCTCCCGGCGCGGCCGGGATTCGGTGGCTGGCGTCATTGGACCTTCACCTCGGCGAGCAGACCTCCGTCGGCGTCGAGCACGTGCACGCCGCACGCCAGGCAGGGATCGAACGAGTGGATGGTCCGCAGGATCTCCAGCGGCTGGTCGGGCCTGGCCAGCGGATGGTTGTCCACCAGCGCCGCTTCGTACGCGCCCATCTGCCCCTTGGCATCACGCGGCGAACAGTTCCACGTGCTGGGCACCACGCACTGGTAGCGCGCGATCTTTTCGTCCTCGATCTGCACCCAGTGCCCCAGCGCGCCGCGCGGGGCGTCCAGGAAGCCATAGCCCTGCGCCTTCTTGGGCCACGACGACGGCTCCCACTTGTCCTTGGTGAAGGTCGCCGTGTCGCCCGCCTTCACGCGCGTGATGAGCTCGTTAAACCAGGTCTGCATCTTGTTGGCGATCAGCACGGTCTCGATGCCGCGCGCCGCGGTGCGGCCGAGCGTCGAGAAGAGGGCCTCGGGGCCCACCTTCAGCGTGCCCAGCGCCTGGCCCACCAGTTCCTTGATGTCCTTGTGGCCGTGCGCGTAGCCCACGAGCATGCGCGCCAGCGGCCCCACCTGCATCGGCTTCCCCTCGTACCGCGGGGCCTTCATCCACGTGTACTTCTTCTCGCCCTGCAGGTACTCGTACGGCGCCTTGGGCCCCGTGTACTTGGGCGTGGTCTCGCCCGCGTAGGGATGCAGCCCCTTGTCGTCGCCGCCTTCGTACGTGTACCACGACGAGGTGATGTACTCCTCCACCTTCTGCTGATCGTACTCCACCACCTTCGACAGGTCCTTCCCCATGATGATGCCGCGCGGGAAGTAGAGCGACCCCAGGTCGCGGATGTCGGTCTCGGGGAATTCGCCGCAGGCCAGGAAGTTCGGCACGCCGCCGCCAATGGCGCCCCATTCCTTGTAGAAGCCGGCGATGGCCACCAGGTCGGGCCAGTACACCTGTTCCACAAAGTCCTTCGCCTTCTTGATCATCCCCTGCACGTCCGCCAAGCGGACCGCGTTGATGGTCGCCGTCTCGTCCAGGTTGATGGCGCTCGCCATGCCGCCGACCAGGAAGTTCGGGTGCGGGTTCTTGCCGCCGAACACCGTGTGCAGGCGAATGACGTCGCGCTGCCAGTCGAGCGCTTCCAGGTAGTGCGCCACGGCCATCAGGTTCGCTTCAGGCGGCAGCTTGTAGGCCGGGTGGCCCCAGTAGCCGTTGGAGAAGATGCCCAGCTGTCCCGTGCCGACGAACTTCTTCAGCCGGTCCTGCACGGCGCGGAACTCCGCCTCGCCGTTGTTCGGCCACGGCGAGATCGACTTGGCCAGCGCGGCGGCCTTGGCCGGGTCGGCGCTGAGCGCGCTCACCACGTCCACCCAGTCCAGCGCGTGCAGGTGATAGAAGTGGATCACGTGGTCCTGGATGTACTGCATGCCATGGACCAGGTTGCGGATCGTGTTCGCGTTGGCCGGGATCTTGATGTCCAGCGCGTCCTCGACCGCACGCACCGACGCGATGGCGTGCACCGTGGTGCAGACACCGCAGATGCGCTGCACATACGCCCACGCGTCGCGCGGGTCGCGCCCCGTCATGATCGTCTCGATGCCGCGGAACATCGTCGCGGTGGCCCACGACCCGCTGATCTTGCCCTGATCGGCCTGCACTTCGATGCGCAGGTGCCCTTCGATGCGGGTGATCGGATCGACGACAACTTTCGTGCTAGCCATTGTTGCGCTCCTCGCCGGAGGTTGATCCGGAGTCCGGTGTCTGGTGCGCCTTGCGGCGGCGGATCTGGTGCATGACGGTCATCGTGGCGTGCGCGGCGACCCCTGCGGCGGCACCGACGGCCAGCGAGGCGCCGATGGTATCGATGCGGTGCTCGACGCCGAAGCCCGAGACGTTCGGCAGGCGGTTGTAGAAGGGCGCCATCGTGTCCCAGAAGTACGGCTCGGTGCAGCCGATGCACGGATGCCCCGCGCCAATGGGCCAGTTGGTCCGCTGGTTCCACTGCACGATGGGGCACGGCGAGTAGGTGGCCGGGCCCTTGCAGCCCATCTCGTACAGGCACCAGCCCTTGCGGGCGCCTTCGTCGTCGAAGCTCTCCACGTACTGGCCAGCGTCAAAATGCGCGCGGCGCGAGCACTGGTCGTGAATGCGATTCCCGTAGGCGAAGAGCGGGCGCCCCTCGCGATCCACCGCCGGCAGGCGGCCGAAGGTCAGGAAGTGCACCACCGTGGCCGTCACAACGTCGCCAATGGGCGGGCAGCCCGCGATGTTCACGATCGGCTTGTTCTTGATGATGTCGCGCACGCCCACGGCGCCTGTCGGGTTGGGACGCGCGGCCTGCACCGATCCCCAGTGCGCGCACGCACCCAGCGCGATGATCGCCGCGGCCCCTTCGGCGGCTTCCTCGAGGTGCTGACGGATCGTCCTGCCCGCCACGGTGCAGTACATGCCGTCTTCCTTGGTGGGCACGGACCCGGTGACGACCAGGACGTACTTCCCCTTGTTCTTGGCCATCGCGTCGGCCTTTGCCTTCTCGGCCGCGTGGCCGGCGGCCGCCATCAGCGTTTCGCTGTAGTCGAGCGACACGACATCCAGCAGCAGGTTGCCGATCGTCGGCGCCTCCGTGCGCAGCGTGCTCTCCACGCATCCCGTGCACTCCTGCATTTCCAGCCAGATGACGGTTGGCCGCGCCTGCGACTCGAGCGCCTTGGCCACGGACGGGGCGGCCGCACTGCCCAACCCCAGAATGACGGCCATCTCGGTGCAGAACTCCAGGAACGACCGGCGCGATACGCCCGTCTCCTCGAGGTGTTCACCTAGGGACGAGCCGTCCATCCACGGCTCCGCGTTGCGAACAAACATGCCGGTTTGCCCCCCTTCAAGGCGCTCTGTTTTGGATCGAACGCTAGGGAGCCCAGCGACTGCGCACCGCGAAAAGGCCGGCCACGCAACGGGCGCGTACAATCCACCGTGCCCGACGGGACGCCGGACCCTAGAAGGTCGGGATGCCTTCAGGGGGCGACAATAGGCAAACCTCTCGCCTCTAGTCGGGGTTAGCCGTACATCGGTAGGGCATTTTGCCTATTTCAGCGGCCCCTGGACCGCTTTACCGACGACGGCGCTCCACCAGCAGCGCATTCCCCACCACGCGCTCCCCCGTGGGATCACTGGGCACGTTCACGACCTTGCCGTCGATGACCAGGGTCGTCGAGCCACCGCCGTCGAGGTTCAGCGCGTGCGCCACGCCCAGCGTGCGCAGAAAGTCGGCCACCTCCACCAGCGTCATGCCCACGCTCGCCGTGCTCCGTCCGTCGACGGCCACGAGATACAGGTGGCTGGTGTCGGCGTCGAATCCAATGAGGGAGCGCGGGTGCCGCACGGCGGCATTCCCCACGTTCGTCAACTCGCGCGTCGCCGACTCGACCACCGTGCTGATGCCGTCACGCAGGATCACGGGCCACCCGCCCACCAGTTCGTCGATTGGCCCGACGCTCGGCAGCCAGTCGGCGCGCGCGGCGAATGGGAGTGACAGCGCGGCGAGCGAATCGAGGCGCGGCGCCGTGGCCCCGTACGCCACCAGCACCCCCTCGCCACCGGGCACGGGCATCGAATCGGCGCCCGTCACCGCGCCGCGCCCCTGCAGCATCAGCGCATCGCGCCAACTGCCGCGCACCACGCGGACCCGCAGTTCGCGGCCAGGGCGCGTGCTGTCGGCGCGCGGCCGTCCGTTCGCCTCGGGGAGCCAGAGGACCAGCCCCTGCCCGTTGGACGGCACGGCGTTGACGCCGTCGAGCGCCCACCGCTGACGGCCCGCGCTCAGCACACCGGCAAAGACGAAGCGGTCGATCACCGGCCGGCCGCGACGGTCCACGCCGAACTGTCCGCGCGCGCTCTTCACCGCGCCACCGGGCGTGCCGCTCATCGACAGCGCCTTCCACACGCGCCCCGCGCTCACCTGGTTGTTGACGGCCTCGCCGCTCTTGAGGTCGAAGAAGTCGGCGTTGAGCGCCACGCGCACGTCGCGCCCCGCGACGCGGGCACGCTCGGCCATCGCGGTGGTCTTCTCGCGGCCACGCAGGGAATCAAAGGCGCGCGCGCTGCGCAGCACATAGTCCCCGCTCCGCAGATCAATGCGTACCACGTGCACCCGCCACGGCCCCTGCGCCCGCACGTAGGCGACATGCACCAGCCCGGGGGCCACGGTATCGGTGACCGTGGAATCGCCCGCGGGCTGCTGCGCCCGCAACAGGGCACCGCAACGCAACGCGGGCGACAGCGCCGGCGACAGCACCAGCAGGAGCGACAGGATCAGTCGTCGACGGAACATCGGCAGCTCGCGCGAGGA
>CANNKR010000004.1 GCA_947504615.1 Gemmatimonadota bacterium
CCTCGTGGCGGGCAAGCACCATCTGGGCAATGCGTTCCCCGTGCGAAATCACGCGGTCGCGGGTGCCCCCGTGACGGACGGGGACGCACCACTCGTCCGGATAGTCGGCGTCGATGGTGCCCGGGGCGTTGGCGATGACGATGTCGGTCTTGAGACTGGTACCCGAGCGCGGACGCACCTGGGCCTCGACGCCGATGGGGAGGCGCGCGCGGAACCCGAGCGGCACGAGCGCGCGCTCGCCGGCGTGCAGCACCAGGACCGTGGTACCGTCACGAATTTCCGTGGGCCGGTCCACGGCGCGGCCGTCAATGAAGACCTTCGCGGTTCGTCCGGTGAGGTAGGCGGCGAGATCGTAGCCGGCGCTGTGCTCGGTGGCGCGGGACGGGGGGAGGACGTCGGGGTGCAGCGCTTCGAAGACGATGGTGGACACGGGGCGGGATTGGAGGTGATGAAATCTCTCGTGGGAGCGGCCCTCGACGCTAGCGGGGGGGGCACTTGGCGCGACGGATGGGGGTGCGGTTCTTTCACCACGGGGGTCCGGTTCTTTCACCACGGAGACCGGAGGGACGCGGAGGGCCACGGAGTACGGCGACTGCAATTCATGGGGGTGCGCGCAGACGGTTCGCGCCGCCGAATACCCCCCGTGTTCCTCCTCCGTGGCCCTCCGTTTCCTCCGGTCTCCGTGTTGAAAGTACGGATCTCCGCGTTGAAAGTACCGATCCCCCGTGTTGACCGAACCGGAGTCGCGGCACGAACAGGGTCTCGACGCGGCACGGACCAATACGCACCCTCACGGAACGAGAACCGCCCCACTACTGTATCAGTCATATGCGCCCCAGCCCGATTCCCGCTCTCGTCCTTGCCGCCGCCATGCTCGTGGCCGCCGCGTCCGCGTCCGCCCAGCGTCGCCCCCCGATGGGTGGCGGGCAGCAAGGAGGACAGCAGGGCGGCCCGCCGGGCTCGCGATCGGAGCCGGCGCCCTTTCCGCAACTCGACGCCGACACCACGTCGCCCGAAGGGGCGGCCCGCAACGCGCAGCGGCACTTCGAGGAAGTACGCCGCAACAACCTGCCCAATGCGCGCAACGGGCGCCCCGGCCGGTGCGACGAGCAGGTGGGGCGCTTCTGCTATTGGTACGACGAAAAAGCCCCCAAGTCGCTGGAACTGAAGGTCGTCACCACGGCACGCGGGGCACTGGTTTCAGTCCTCGATTCGCTGGCGCACACGGTGCCCTCCAACCGGTGGATCGCGGGGCAGCGCGTCCGCTACCTCAGCGAGTCGGAGCGCCACGATGAGGCGTTGAAAGCCGCCCAGGAGTGCCAGGCCGTGGACTGGTGGTGCGATGCCCTGGTGGCGTTCAGCCAGCACATGCGCGGCAACTACTGGGCCGCGGACAGCGGATTCCGCAGCCTGCAGGGACAGATGATGGCGCGCGAGCGGTGTGCGTGGCGCGACATCTCGATGCTGATCGACGACGACACGCGTCAGAGCTATCGCCGGCTCCCCTGTGGCGCGGAACGCGACGCCTTCGAGGACCGCGTGTGGTGGTATTCGCGCACCCTCTACGGCATGCGCGGCAACGACTCGCGGTCCGAGTGGAATGCCCGGCAGGTGATGGTGCGCCTCTACCAGGACGCACCCAGCGCGCACCAGTTCGGCTTTGACGAGGACGAGCGCGAGCTGCTGCTGCGCTTCGGATGGCCGCGGTGGTGGGCGAAGGGACCCGGTGATCCGCGCGGCGGCGGCTTCAGCATCCAGAGCGACGAGGCATCGCCGGCGTATCGATACCTGCCCGCGGGCTACGTGCTCACCAACCCGGCGGTCTCCGATTCTTCTCAGTGGCGGCTGCACCAGCCACCGGTGATCGGTCGCTATGCCCCGCCCTACGCGCGCAAACTCATCGCCCTCGAGCACCAGCAGGCGATGTTCAAGCGCGGCGACTCGGCGCTGCTGGTCATGGCATATGATGTCTCGCCCGTGCCCGGCCTCGGGAGCGCCGAGCACCGGCGCGCGGCGATGGTGGTGGCGCAGGGTGAGCAGCCGGCCCCGCGCATGACATCAAAAGAGAACGCCCCGACGGCAGGAACGATGTCGGTGACCGGTGCGTGGGGACCGCTGCTGTTCAGCGGCGAAGTCTGGGCCCCGGACTCGAGCGTCGTGGCACGCGCGCGCTATGGCGTGCACCCGCCGTACGCGGTGGACACCCGCGTCACCGTGTCGGACCTCCTGTTCTACAAGCCGTCCGGTACGCCGCCGACGTCAGTGGAGGAAGCGCTGGCCTTGGCCCTGCCGACCGAGCGCGTGCGCGCCAGCGCCCCACTGGGCGTCTACTGGGAAGCGTATGGCACCGACCCGACGGGCGAGTCGATGAAGCTCACGGTGACGGTGGTGCAGGAAGTGGAGGAAACGGCCGGGTTTCTCAAGCGCAACTCGAAGGCGCTGCGCCTCGTGCGTCAGGCCACGCCGGTGAGCACGACGGTGCAGGACATGTCGGCGCGCGGCCGCAGCATCTCGCCGCGTGCGGTACAGCTGGACATTTCGACGCTCAAGAAGGGGGCGTACGTCGTGCAGCTCGAGATCGAGATCGCCGGCCAGTACGCGCTGCGGGCGGATCACCGGATCGAGATCATCGAGAAGTAGACGGTAGACGGTAGACGGTAGACGGTAGACGGTAGACGGTAGACGGTAGACGGTAGACGGTAGACGTGTGGATGGTGGGCTGGCATTACATTTCGTTTGGTATCCATCCTTTTCGTTTATTGCTCCCCTTCTGAACGTCCATGACCTCCATTCGCACGCTGCTGTTTGCCGTGACACTTGCCGGTTCCGTGTCGCCTGTCGCCGCGCAGGGGACCCCGCCGGCCGCGACGGATAGCCAGCCCGCCGTCAAGAAGAAGGGCGAGGCGCAATCGGTGGCGGGCAAGAAGACTGCGGCCCGCAAGAAGTCGGTGAAGAAACAGGCCAAGGCCGCCGCCGTGCCAGTCGACAGCGAGGCGAAGCTCGATTCCATCTACGGGCTGCGCTGGCCGGTGAAGGGGCCCGATCTCCTGCCCGGCTCGATCCTGCCGGCCAAGCGCATCATCGCCTACTACGGCAATCCGCTGTCGAAGCGCATGGGCGTGCTGGGCGAGTACGCGCCCGATGAAATGCTGGCCATGCTCGACGCCGAAGTGAAGGCGTGGACGCTGGCCGACCCGACAACGCCGGTGCAACCGGCGCTGCACCTGATCGCCGTGGTCGCGCAGGCCGGCCCAGGCAGCGACGGCAAGTACCGCGCGCGCATGCCCGACACGCTGGTGGAACGCGTGGCGGCGTGGGCGGCCAAGCGCAACGCGCTGGTCTTCCTGGACCTCCAGGTGGGCAAGAGCACGTTGCAGGAGGAACTGCCGCGCCTGGAGAAGTTCCTCTCGCGACCGAACTTCCACCTCGGCATCGACCCCGAGTTCTCGATGAAGGATGGCGGGCTGCCGGGCAAGAAGATCGGCACCTTCGACGCCGCGGACGTGAACCATGCGTCGCGCTTCCTGCAGGAGATCGTCACGAAGTACAAGCTGACCCCCAAGGTGCTCGTGGTGCATCGTTTCACGCGGAAAGGCGTGACGAACTCGCGCGACATCAAGCTCGATGCGCGCGTGCAGGTGGTGATGCACATGGATGGCTTCGGCCCGCCGCACCTGAAGCGCGCGACGTTCCGCTCATGGATCAAGGCGGAGCCGGTGCAGTTCGTGGGATGGAAACAGTTCTACAAGCCGCGCAACGACAACCCGCGCACGACGATCGCCGAGATCCTCAGGCTGCATCCGCGGCCGCTCTATATTCAGTACCAGTAGACACTGCGGTGCGCCGTTTGGGGTTCGGTTGATTCAACACGGAGACCGGAGGCGCGCGGAGGGCCACGGAGGACTGCAACTAATCAATGGGGGTGTGGCGGACGGAACTGTCTGCCACACCCCCTTGGTGTTTCGCCCTCCTCCGTGGCCCTCCGTGCTACTCCGGTCTCCGTGTTGAAAGACACCGGTCTCCGTGTTGAAAGACACCGGTCTCCGTGTTGAAAGACACCGGACTCGCCCGACTCAACGCGCCGGCAACGACTTCAGCAGCTTGCGGATCGACTTGTTCATCTGCGCTTCCTCGATGTCCTGCTTCACGAAGTCGTTCTCCAGCACGCCACGCCAGACGACGATCCGTGTCTGGCGGTCGACGAAATCGACCATCAACTGTCCCGCCTGATACGCGATCTCGCGCGGCATCGTCTCCGGGCGTCCCCAGTACCCCCAATCCATGCCGCACGAACTGCCCAGACATGGCGGCCGGATATCGCCGACGCTTTCGTGCCGTTCCTCGACGCCGACATGAAAGTGCACCAGGAAGCGCGCGCCCGACGAGTCGGCCGTGTACGCAAACCCCTTGCGGCCGAGTTCGGCCGAGAGCGCTTGCTCGACCCGGGCGCGCACCGTGGCGTTGTCCACCATCGGATGTTTTTCGGGGAAGCTTTGACCGGCATCAGAAGCGCCCCATGTCCAGGTCGCGCCGGCGCTGACCTCGATGTTCCGGTCGCGGGAGATCTGAATGGACGGGCCGCACGCCACCACGCCCAGGGCAACAACCGCCAGCACGGAGATGCGTTTCATCGGAACCTCCACGAGGGTGGATACACCCCTCAGTAGACGTTACCGATTTCGCTCCGCGATCTCATCGGGGAAAACCCCGACACTGCGCGCGCCTTCCCTGACGGCGGGCGCGCCAGCGGCGGTTACGCCACGAAGTAGTCGCCCACGCAGATGCCGTAGCGCTCGGGATCGATCGTCTCGATGATGGACCTCGTGTAGCGGCCGTTGGCGTCCGTATCGCCAAGATCCACGGGACGCCCCGGGAACAGCAGCGCCCCCTGCTGGTCACTGACGATGAACACCAGCGGGCGGTCGGGCAGTTCGGGGTCCGGATTCACGCCGCGTGAGATGGCCAGTTCGAAGGTGTCGAGCACCATGACGCTTCCCACCGGGTACGCGCCGACCATTTCGACGAAGGTGCGCACACAGGTGGGATCGAGGAAGGTGTCGGCCGTCGCCCGCATCTCGGCCACATACTCGGCCGGGCGCTTCACCGGCGTGCGGTAGCCCAGGTTGGTCGTGGCGGCGTCGAACATCTCGATGACACCGACGATGCGACTGTAGAGCCCCACCGGCCGGGCGCGCAGGCGGCGGGGATAGCCACCGCCGTCGGCCTTGAGGTGATGCTCGTACGCCACGAGCATCGCATGGTACGGGTATTCGCCCTGCTCGCGCACCTGAAAGAGCGTGAGCACGCCCAACCAGGTGTGGCCCGTGATGAGCCGCCAGTCGTCGGCCGTCAGGGCCTCCTTTTTGCCGAGCACCGCCTCGGGGACGCGCGACTTGCCACAGTCGTGGAACAGGGCGGAGAGCCCGAGGTCGTACAACTGGGCGCGCGTGAGCCCGAGGCGGCGGCCCAGCGCGACCGAAAAGATGCTGACATTCACGGCGTGCGTGAACGCAGGGTCCTCGTAATCGCGCACGGTCGTGAGGCCGAGCATCGCCGCTTCGTCGGTGAGGATGCGGTCCACAATCAGCTGCACGGTGCGCTTGAGCGCGCGCAGGTTGGGGCTTTGTCCGCGGGCGATGGCGTGCATCACGTCTGCCGCCGCCGCGACCGAGCGCGCGTAGGCGCCCCTGGCCAGGTCGGCCGATACCTCGTCGCCAGATCCGCTTTCCTCCGTCTTCACGGGCAGTTCGACGGCGAACCGCGTCACCCCTGCAGCCGTCAGGCGCTGCCGGAGCCCGTGGTGCCGCGCGGTGGCATCGGTCCCCGCCGGCGTGTTGAGGGCGGTGACCAGGGTGAGCCAGTCGGCCGGCGTGGCCTCGACGCGACTGCGCAACATGCCGGTGCCGGAGGCGCGGAACCGGGCGACGAGGTACGCAATGGTGGCGTAGTTGTCGAGGTCGAGGCGCAGGCGCGTCTGGTTGACGAACAGGAACTCGCCCGCGATGCGCAGCTCCATCTCGCCGTCTGCGGTAGCGAGCGCGGCGGCGGCCGCGTGGAGTTCGAGCACGCTCTTGGCCACGATGGGGTTGTCCGCCGGATACAGCCGCAGGCTGCGGAGGGCGCCACAGAACGCCAGCACGAAGGTGCGCCCGGTGGCGCGCACCAGTCCTTCGGACGCCGAATCGACGTTTTCAGTCGACACTGTCACCCGGTCGATGGGCGCGGTCATGAGCTCGTCTTCCGCGCGAGCGCGCTGTTGACGGCGCGCCGAATGAGGGGCTCATCGACGTCGCCCGCCGTCTGCAGCGCCTCGCGCGCCTTCGCCGTCCCCACGCGTCCCAGCGCCGCGGCGGCGCATGCCCGGGTCTCCGGATCCGACTTGCGTTTGAAAAACCCCTTGGCCCCGGTGAGCTGGGACGACAGCCACGGCACGCCGGCGTCCCCACAGATCGTGCCGTACAACTCGAAGAGCGCCCGGCGCTCGTTGGAGTCCATTTCCCGGGTTTCGCGCCCCTGCACCAGGTCGGTGATGCGCGGCAACACCGCGCGATGGCCCCCCGCCGACAGCACCTTGAGCGCCATGGTCCGCAGGTGCGCCGAGGCGTCACCGAGGGCGCGTTCCACGCCGGACAGCGCACGCGGCGTGGCCATGGCGGCCAGTGCGGTAAGCGCGGCCAACCGGTGCGACTCGTTGGCGTGGCCGAGCTGGCGGACCAGTGCGACCACCGCCGCTTCGAGCTTCTGCGTGCCGCAGCGACGCATCGCCTCGAGGGCCACGCCGTCGTGTTCCGCCAGAACCAGCTTCACCAGTTCATCGGGTTCCGCCTCGGCCAGCCGGTCGGCCCGCGCCAGGTAGAGCAGGCGCAAGTCGTGGTGACGCGACTCGAGGCTCCACTGCAACATGGTCGCCAGCGCCCGACTTCCCAGCCGATCCAGAAACTCGCGCACGTCGTCGGCCGCCGGCCGCAGCTCGGCGGCATCGACACCCTCGAGCAGCGGGGTCAGGAGTGCCGGGTCGCTGATGCGCTCCGCGAGGTGTGCCAGCCCGGCGAGTTCCTGCGGCGTGACGGCCGGTGCGCGGTGCGCCGCCAGTGCCGACTCGCGCAACAGATGGGCGAGCGTCCCGAAGGCACGGGCCGACAGCAGGTGCAACGTCAGGGCGTCGAGATGGCGCACCACCTCGTTCCGCACGGCAACGTCGCGCTGCAGCTCAAAGATGTCGAGCAGCGCGTCCGCGACATCGCATCGCAGGTCGCCGTCATATTCCTGCTCGAGCGCCGAGCGCAGATGGTGCATCGCCTCGCCACGCGAACGCTCGGCCTCCGCGTCGATGGGCGCCGCGAGGCGCAGCGCGACCTCCAGTCCGCCCGTCCCCGCGGCGTCGGCCCGCCGCCGCGCCGCCTCCACCGCTGCGCGCGGATCGTCCCGCATCGTTACGGACGCTGGCCACCGTCCTGGCGTGGCCGATGGATCGAGCGGCGCCCCCTCGCTGGTCACCGTGTCAATGAACCGGTACGACAGGTGTTCGAACTCCTGTTCCCACAGCAGCGTCAACACATCGTCGTCGTAGTCCTGCGCACGACGCACCTTGGGGATGATCGCGAGCAGCGCGTCCAGCTCGGTCTCCTCGAAGCCCGGCCGCAGTACCAGTTGACGCACGCCGTCCTTGAAGAGCGTCCACGGCAGGGAGTCGGACGCCTTCTCCGGCTCGTCGAGCACCACGACGTCGTGCCAGGTGAACTGGGTGTCCGAGACCTGTAGCGCCACAGAACCGGTGAGTTCCCACATCGACCGGAAGGCCGCGCGCAGGGCACCGATGGCCTTGAGGTACGTGGCGTTGGTGGCCGGGTACAGCTGGTGCAGGCGCACCGTCTTGTCGAACTGGCGCAGGAGATCCTGCGCCTGGTCCGGCGTGCACGGCAGCGCCATTGCGTCCCCGGAAGGGCCGCCTTCAACGTTTCGCACGTTCATCACGTGAAAAGATACGGTGACGAGTGCGGGTCGCACCACCGGCCGGTTGCGACGCGCTCCCATTGTGGATTTCGCGCGACCTGCCATCTTATCGGCGGTTCCCCGGACCGCTGTCCTGCGCGGCTCACCATCCTGCTCCCGATTTCATATGCCCACGAAGTACGCGGCCATTACCGGTTGGGGCGACTGCATGCCGCCCGCCGTGCTCACGAACGACGATCTCTCGACCTTTCTCGAGACGAACGACGAGTGGATCACCTCGCGCACCGGCATGAAGGAACGCCGCATTTCGCACGTGACGGCGATGGAAATGGCGACGGTCGCCGCCTCGCGCGCGCTGGCCTGCGCCGGGCTCGATGCCGCGGACCTGGACCTCATCGTGTACGGCAGTTGCAGCTACGAGGAGCAGGTGCCCAACAGCTCGTCCGGGGTGCAACTGGGACTCGGCGCCAAGAACGCTGCCGCCATGGATATCAACACCGCCTGCACGAGCTTCCTCTACGGCCTCTCAGCCGCCACCGCGATGATCCGCACGGGGGTGGTGCGGAATGCGGTGGTGATCGGCGTGGAGCTCATCAGCCGGTACATGGACTGGAGCAATCGCAACGTCGCGGTGCTCTTTGGCGATGGCGCGGCCGCGGTGGTGCTGCAGGCCAGCGACAATGAGGAAGGGGTGATTGGCAGCGTGCTGGGATGCGACGCCGATGCGCGCGCCACGCTGCGCATCCGGGGATTCGGCTGTGGCTACGCACTCGAGAACGTGACGCTTGGCGACACGCTCTGGGACTTCGACGGCCCGCAGATCTTCAAGCGCGCGGTCCGCGGCATGAGTGACGCATCGGCCAAGGTGATGAGCCAGTGCGGCGTGACATCGGAGCAGATCGACTTGTGCATTCCGCACCAGGCGAACCTGCGGATCATCGAAGGAGTGGCCAAGTACGCCGGCGTCCCGATGGACAAGGTGATGCTGACGGTGCAGAAGTACGG
This sequence comes from Gemmatimonadota bacterium, assembly GCA_947504615.1. Taxonomy (GTDB): domain Bacteria; phylum Gemmatimonadota; class Gemmatimonadetes; order Gemmatimonadales; family Gemmatimonadaceae; genus PNKL01. The sequence continues at coordinate 8,959 of CANNKR010000004.1, forward strand.
GAACATGAGCGCAGCCACGGTGCCGGTGGCGCTGGTGGAGGCGCTGGAGACGGGGCGCGTGCAGCCCGGGTCGACGCTGCTGATGCCGGCATTCGGCGGCGGCCTGACGTTCTGCTCGCTCCTGGTGAAGTGGGGAGCGCGCACGACGCCGCTGGGCACCTCGGATCGGCAGCTGCCGCCGGCCACCAAGACGGCGCTGGAGCTGGTGAACGAGATCCGGGCGGTGCAGGATCCGCACGGCCGCTCGCGCGAGGGACTCTTGGCGCCGGTGTTCGTGGAAAACCGTGTGTAGACGCCAACATCGAGTCGTTGAACACGGAGACCGGAGTCGCACAGAGGGCCACGGAGGACGGCAACAACATTAAAGGGGTCGTGGCGGAGAGTACTGTCCGCCGCGACCCCTTTTCTGTTGTCGTACTCCGTGGCCCTCCGCGCCCCTCCGGTCTCCGTGTTGAAAATACCAAACCCAGCAATGACGACATGCCGGGATCGAGTCGTTGAACACGGAGACCGGAGTCGCACAGAGGGCCACGGAGGACGGCAACAACATTAACGGGGGTCGTGGCGGAGAGTACTGTCCGCCACGACCCCTTTTCTGTTGTCGTACTCCGCGGCCCTCCGCGCCCCTCCGGTCTCCGTGTTGAACAAACCAAACCCAGCGTCACCCGCGCGCCATCGGCACCTGCGCCATGGCGTGCTCCGCCAGCGCCGTGATGGTCAGCGACGGATTCACCCCCGGGTTGCCCGGCATCGCCGCACCATCGCAGATCATCATGTTCTCGTAGCCGAACACGCGATGATTGCGATCCACCACGCCGCGCGAGGCATCGGCCCCGATGGCCGCGCCTCCGAGGATGTGCGCCGTGGTCGGGATGTTCGCCGCCGCCTCGAGCACGCCGCTCTGCGCTATGCCGCCGGTGTGCCGCGCCAGGAACTCGGCCGCCTCGTTGGCCTTCGGGATGAACGTCGGATTCGGCTTCTCGGGATCCTGCTCCGTCCCGATCGTCCAGCCGCGGCCAAACCACTTCCGCCGCGCGCGAAACGCCATCGCGTTGTCACGCGACTGCATCACCAGGAAGATCAGCGTACGCTTGCTCCACCCGAACGGCCATCGACCGCGCACGAAGCGCAGCGGATGCCGCACAATCTCGCGCAGCAGCATCAGGGGGCGCGTCAGGCGCGTGCCATCGCCGGTGAGCGGAGCCAGCAGCAGCGTCATGAAGTCGCCGTGCTTGCCGTACGTGCAGAACTCGATGTGCGTGTCGTGATCGGGGTGAATGCTGGCGCTGATCGCGACGTCGGACCACGGCAGCAACGTGTCATCGGGGAGCGTCACCGCCAGGATGGACTCGCTGTTCGTCCGCACGAGTTCGCCCAGGCGATCGCTGATCCTGGGCAGCGACCCGCCATGCTTCAGCGTCGCCAGCAGTTCGCCGGTGCCCAGCGCGCCCGCGGCAAAGACCACGCCGCGCGCCGTGAAGGTGCGCCGACGCTTGTCGAACCAGGCGCCCGGACGCTCGGTGGTGACCACATACCCTTCACTGCCGTCGGCCGCCCCGATGGGGCGCACGTCCACCACGCCGTGCTCGGCGAAGACCGTGGCTCCCTTCCGCTCAGCGAACCAGAGGTAGTTCTTGAGTAGCGTGTTCTTGGCCCCCACACGGCACCCCACCATGCAGGCGCCGCACCGCGTGCACCCGGTGCGCGACGGGCCTTCGCCGCCAAAGTACGGATCGGGCACCTCCACGTCTGGCTTGCCGAAGAAGACCCCGACGGGGGTGCGCGTGAAGGTATCCTCCACGCCGAAATGCCCGGCCACCGCCTTCAGCAACTCCTGCCCATCGGTGGCGAAGGGAACCGTCTGCACACCCAGCATGCGTTCGGCCGTGTCGTAGTGCGGCTGCAACTCGGCGCTCCAGTCGGCCAGGTCCTTCCACTGCGGGTTCGCGAAGAACGCAGGTTTGGCGCGATACAGCGTATTGGCATACACGGCGCTGCCGCCGCCCACCGCCGAACCGCTGGCGATGAACACGTCCTTGAACGCGGTGAGGCGAAAAATTCCGCGAAGGCCCAGCGACGGCAGCCAGAGAAAACGACGCAGGTCCCAGGTCGACTTGGCATACTGATGATCCGCATGCCGACGCCCCGCCTCGAGCACGGCCACCGTGTAGCCTTTTTCCGACAGGCGCAGCGCCGAGACGCTTCCGCCAAAGCCGGAACCCACGATGATCCAGTCGAAGTCGAAGGTCGTCATCGGAAGGTGGCCTCGTCCATCGCCAGCACCGCGCCCAGCAGCACGTCGGCCCCGTTGGTGATGTCCCGGGGACGCGAAAACTCGCGGGGCGAATGACTGATGCCGTCCACTGACGGAATGAAGATCATCCCCATGGGACAGACGCGCGCCAGATTCTGCGCATCGTGCCCCGCGCCACTCGGCAGGCTCATCGTGGCGAAGCCCCGCGTGGCTGCGGCAGCCCCGATGATCGTGCGCACGCCGGCATCGCACCGCGCCGACTCGTGCGTGACGAACTCGTGGTAGCTGAAGGTCGTCCCGTTCCGCGCGCCGATCTTCTGCGACTCGGCGACGATCGCCTCGTACAGCGTCTGGATCTTCCGGTCGTCGAGGTCGCGCAGTTCGAGCGTGCACGTCACCTTGCCCGGCACGACGTTGGGCGCGCCGGGAAAGGCCTGGATACGACCGACCGTCCCCACCTGCCGCCCCGACTCGGCGGTGACGATGCGATTGACCATCTCGGTGAAGCGCGCGGCGGCGAGCATCGCGTCGCGTCGTTCGTTCATGGGCGTGGTGCCGGCGTGATTGGCGAAGCCGTCGATGGTCACGTCCCATTCGCGCAGGCCCACGATCCCCTCGACGACGCCGATGTCGAGCTTCTGGCGATCAAGGAGGCCGCCCTGTTCGATGTGCAGTTCGAGGTAGCCGTGCACGTCACCCTTGCGCAGCCGCGCGGCGGCGAGCTTCGTCGGGTCGCCGCCGAGGTACCGAATGCCGTCGCCGATGCTCTTGCCGCTGCGAGCCACGGTCGAGAGTTCGGTGCCCGCCACGTCGGCCGTCACGAGATGACTCCCCCACGTGCCGCCCTCCTCGTTCTGCCAGCAGACCACCCAGAGCGGATGCCTGGTGGTCACTCCCTGCTCGGCGAAGGTGCGCGCCACCTCGATGGCGGCGAGCGTCCCCACGTTGCCATCGAAGTTGCCGCCCTCGGGGACCGAGTCCACGTGCGATCCGAATATGATCGGTGCGGCGGAAGCGTCGGCCCCGGCGCGCTTGCCGTAGATGTTGCCGGCAGCATCGACGACGACGGTGAGTTTCGCCTCGAGCATCCGTTGCGTGACGAAGGCGCGCGCGGCGAGATCGGCCTCGCCATACGCCAGACGGGTGACGCCCCCGGCCGGGTTCCGGCCGAACTCGCTGATGGCGGTCAGCCACCCGTTGAGGCGCTCGCCGTTGATGCGCGGCACGCGGGCGACCGGGGCGCCGCCGGTGGACGCAGCGCCCAGTCGGGCGCCCGGCACGGTAGCGAGCGCAGCGGCGGCAAGAGTGCGGGTAAAGTCGCGACGTTTCATGGGGCTCGTGGGGTGGCGGGGGCTGGCGTGCTAGAATGTACGCGTCCGGGCTCGGTCGTGCGTTCGGGAGCGGGCTCACTCGCAACGCCCGCAGAAGGGATAGATTCCCTGCTGGTCAGATGCCGAGGCGAGCGTTTGCGTCGACAGCTCGCAACTTCCTTCGACCGGTCCGTGGACCAAACCCCGACATGCCACCGCTGCGCACTCCAGAAATCCTCATCGTCGAGGCAGATGCCACGCGGTCGGCGCACCTGGCCGATGTTCTGCGCGACGGCGACGTCACGCCGAACATCACGATCCTGCGCGATTTCGACGCCGCCCGCCGCCACCTCCTCGACGGCACGCGCCCGGTGCCGGATCTCGTGGTGGTCGATCTCGAATTGCCCGCCGATGAAGGGCCGGCGCTGCTCGCCTGGCTGCGCGCCACCCCCGCACTGGCCATTGTCCCGCTCATCGTAACGGGCCCTCCCGGGCAGTCGCGCGAGTCGAACGAAGCGCGTGCGGCGCTGAGCGCCACGACGACGTTCATCGAACGACCCGTCGTGGTGCCGCCGTTCCTGTCGACGGTGCGTGAACTGCTGGCCACCAAGCATGCCGTCGATCGCGCGACGCGGCCCGTCCGGGCCCACGCGGATCCCGAGGATGCAGTGCACCCGGTGGTCGCGGTCCGGCGCGCGCTGGCCGCGGGCTGGCTCTGGGGGACCATCGGGTTTGTCCTGGGCACGCTGTTGCTGATCGGGCCCGTGCAATGGATGGTGGGACTCGTTCGCCGGCTCGGCTGGCCGTCTGGGGTGGAGCGCACCTTCGTGATCCTGCTGGTGCTCGTGCTGCTGGCGCTCGTCACCGCGACCACCGCCGTCGTCCGGCGTCGCACGCCAACGCGACGCGGACGTCTCATCGCGGTCATCGCCTGGTCCGTGGGCGCCGCCGTGACCCTGGGGGCGTGGCTCACCCCCGGCGCGCTCAACCGACTGATCGCCGACGCACCCGTGCTGGAAAGCGTCTACTTCGAGAACGGGGCGCGTTTCGACTTCGGCGCGTTCCCGGCCGAGGGATCGTTTCCGCGGCTGCGCCGTCAGGGATACACGGCGGTCGTCTCGCTGCTTCATCCGGCCATCATCCCCTTTGAGCCGCGGATGCTGCAGACGGAACGGAGCGGCGCCGAAAAATCGAAGCTTCGGCTGATCGGGGCCCCGATGTTCCCTTGGATCCTGGGGAACGAGGAGAGCCTGCAGCAGCTCCTGGTGCTGTCCACACAGAAGGACGCACGGTTCTACGTGCACTGTTATCTGGGGCGCGACCGCGTGCGCATGGTCCAGCGATTCCTGGTGGCGAGCGGTGGGCGCACGTCCGTGCGCCTGCCGGTGTTCTCTGCGGACGTGCACATGGAACGCGGACCCGTCACGGCCCTCGGTGACAGCGTCTTTCTTGGCCCCGCGCCAACGGAGGACGAGCTCGTGGCCGTCATTCTCGCGCGCGGCGTGCGCTCGGTGGTGGCGATGCTTTCGGACACCGATACCGCGGAGGTGGCGCTGGCAGCCCACGAGAAGTCAGCGCTGGCGCCCTTCGGCGTCACGGTGACGACGATCAACACGCGCAGCACCGGGAACGATGCGGCGGCCGTGCGCACCGCGGTGGAGAAAGCGCGCGCCCAACTGCGCCCGACCTACGTGCACGCCTACCGGAATGACGGGGCGGGTCGCAGCGAGGCCTTCCGGCTCGAGTGGATCCGCACGTCGACTCCAACCGCTCCGCCGCGCTGACGTCGGTGACCACCGGCGGCAGTGCGCGCCGGCTACGCCTTGGGCTTCCGGCCGCGCCCGCCGCGGCTCCGCTTCTTCTTGGGTGCGGAAGCCTTGGGCGCAGGCCCCTTGGGCGCGGACGCCCTGGGCGCAGGCACCTTGGCGGCGGGAACCACATGTGCCACATGCGCCACGGGCGCGGACCTGACGACGTGCGCCGCGACGACCGGCGAGCTGTCGTCGAGGTACGGTGACGCATTCCGGCCAACGTCGCCAAAGATCTCGGCGGCCGTCTTGCGCTTCGCCATCCGCTTCTTGTGCGGGATGGTGTGCAACACCGGACGCTGCTCGGGCGGCAGCAGATCCTTGACCATCTCGACGAGTTGATGGCTGAGGTGCTGGCCGTACTTGTACAGCGCGATCACGCGCTTCTTGCCACCGAGCAGAAAGGCGAGGATCGCCTGGTCTTTCTTGGCCGCATTGCACGCCTTGCAGCACAGCACCAGGTTGTCGCGCCGATCATACGCCGTCTGTCCGCGACGGGGGGTGACGTGGTCGAGCGTCACCGCGCGGATGGGGATGACGCTTTCGCAATACGCGCAGACGGGCCCGTGCTGCTCGAGCAGCCATTCCCGGGTGTCGGTGTACGCGGCCCGGCCCGTGGGGACGGACGTCAGGGTGACCTTGGGCGCGGCGGCGTAGGCGCTTCCCTTGCCGCGGCGGGAACGGCGGCGGCGGGCGCCGCCTGACGGTGTGGCAGGCATCTATTGGTCGGTGCGCGGCATCAGCATGGTGCAAGGAAGATACGCGCAGGGGGGCCACGTGCATAGGAACGCCGTGGCGGGCATGGTGGCCGGCGCGGTGGAAGGCGCGGGGGGCCGGCGCGGGACCGGCGCGTGCCTGATGGGCGCGAGCGGTGGGGGCGACACGTCCCTGCCCGAGTGACGGACACGAACCAAACGTCCCCCTGTCGTGACGTTCTGTCCATTCAAAGGGGCCGGAAATGGGTTCCAGCACCGTAAAGCGAGCGGCACGACCATTGCCTTTGATAACGAGCGCTCAGGAGTCCCCCGATCTCCATCACCCGTGCGAGGGCATCTCGAATGATCTACTCCGCTCCAGGCACCACCGGCGCCAAGGTCCAGTTCAAGGCCAGGTACGACAACTTCATCGGCGGCCGCTGGACGCCACCGGTCAAAGGCCAGTACTTCGACAACGTCACCCCGATCACCGGCAAGACCTACTGCCAAGTGGCCCGTTCGTCTTCCGAGGACATCGAGCTGGCACTCGACGCCGCGCATGCCGCCGCAGATGCCTGGGGCAAGACGTCGGTGACGGAACGCGCGAAACTCCTGAACATCATCGCCGACCGCATCGACGCCAACCTGGAGCTCCTCGCCTACGCCGAGACGGTGGACAACGGCAAGCCGATCCGCGAGACGCTCAACGCCGACATTCCGCTCTCGTCCGACCACTTCCGCTACTTCGCCGGTTGCATCCGCGCGCAGGAAGGGTCGCTGGCCGAACTGGACGAGCACACGGTGGCCTACCACTTCCACGAGCCACTCGGCGTGGTCGGGCAGATCATCCCGTGGAACTTCCCGATCCTGATGGCCGCATGGAAAGTGGCGCCGGCGCTGGCCGCAGGAAACTGCGTGGTGCTGAAGCCCGCGGAGCAGACGCCGACGAGCATTTTGGTGCTGATGGAACTCATTGCCGACGTGCTGCCGCCGGGGGTGCTGAACATCGTGAATGGCTTTGGGCTCGAAGCCGGCAAGCCGCTGGCGTCGAACCGGCGCATCGCCAAGATCGCCTTCACCGGCGAGACAACGACGGGGCGGCTGATCATGCAGTACGCCAGCCAGAACCTCATTCCGGTGACGCTGGAACTCGGCGGCAAGTCGCCCAACGTGTTCTTTGCCGACGTGGCCGAGGCCGATGACGATTTCCTGGACAAGGCCATCGAGGGGTTCGTCCTGTTCGCCTTCAATCAGGGCGAGGTCTGCACCTCCCCCAGCCGCGCGCTGATCCAGGAATCGATCTACGACCAGTTCATGGAACGGGCGATCGCGCGCGTCGGCGCCATCAAGCAGGGCAACCCGCTGGACACCGACACGATGCTCGGCGCGCAGGCGTCGCGCGAGCAGGTGGAGAAGATCATGTCGTACTTCGACATCGGGAAGCAGGAAGGCGCGCAGTGCCTCACGGGCGGCGCGCTCGCCACGATGAGCGGTGACCTCGCGGACGGCTTCTATGTGCAGCCCACGGTGCTGAAGGGGCACAACAAGATGCGCGTGTTCCAGGAAGAGATCTTCGGCCCCGTGGTGTCGGTGACGACGTTCAAGGACGAAGCCGAAGCGCTGGCCCTCGCCAACGACACGCTCTACGGGCTGGGCGCCGGCGTCTGGAGCCGCGACGGCAACACGGCGTATCGGATGGGGCGCGGCATCAAGGCCGGACGTGTGTGGACCAACTGTTATCACGCGTATCCGGCGCACGCGGCCTTCGGCGGCTACAAGCAGTCGGGCATTGGCCGCGAGACGCACAAGATGATGCTTGACCACTACCAGCAGACCAAGAACCTGCTGGTGAGCTACAGCCCCAAGAAGCTCGGTTTCTTCTAGGATGATCGATCGGGTTCTTGCGACGCCCGCCGCGGAGGCGCTCATTGCCACGCTGCGGGCGGCGCACGGCCCGCTGATGTTCCACCAATCGGGGGGCTGCTGTGATGGCAGCGCCCCGATGTGTTTTGCCCTGGGCGAGTTCCTGATTGGCGATGCCGACGTGCAGCTGGGCGTCATCGGCGACTCGCCCTTTTACATGAGCCGTGCGCAGTTCGAGTACTGGCAGCACACGCAGCTCATCATCGACGTGGTCCCCGGCCGCGGCGGGATGTTCTCGCTGGAAGGATCCGAGGGGGTGCGGTTTCTCACCCGCTCGCGGCTGTTCACCGACGAGGAGTGGGCGGAGCTTTCGGCGGGGCCACCGGCGGGGCCGGCGTAGACGCCGTGACGCGGCCGGTCGTGGGATAGGCTGCGTCCACCGGCGCATCCCCGTTGGGCCAGTCGCGTTCTTTCCCCGGATAGTCCGGGCGCGGGCGCGCACCCACGAACCCCGCAATGTCGAAGGCCGCCTGCGGCGTCATCGTGCCCGGCACATCAAACGGCATGTGACGATGTATGAACGCCGCCGCGACGCGCACGCGCGCCATCCCCGAGCCGATGTTGAACGACCTGGGTCCCCACAAGGGCGGTCCCGCATTCAGGATGCCGCTCTTCAGCATCCCCTGTCCGTCGGGGCCGTGGCAGCGGGCGCAGAACTGCAGGAACCCCTGCTGGCCGCGCGCGGTGTCGGGAACGAGCGGCGCCAGCGAGTCGATGCCATTGCCCCACCCGCGCCGCCCCGAGACGGAGCCGCGCGACAGCCACGAGATGTAGGCCACGAGGTCGCGCATGTCGTCGCCCTCGGTGGATATCGAACGTCCGTTCAGGCTGCGGCGAAAGCAGTCGTTGATGCGATCTTCGAGACGGGCCACCTGCCCAGAGCGCGACCGATACTGCGGAAAACGGCCGTAGACGCCGATCCACGGCATGGCGAAGGCGCGCCGACCGCCGTCGAGATGGCACGAGACGCAGCGGAGGTCGTTGCCGACGTTGGCCGGCAGCGAGTCGCGCGTGTCCGTCGCGAGTGCCAGTCCTCGGCGGATCGACCGCGAGAGCGGATCCTGTTTCAGGGTCGACTCGGCCGGCGCGAGCAGCACAGTGTCGGGCATGACGGCACGCGATGCGGCGGGGACGGCAGCTCCGCCGCCACAGGCGGCGAGCATCAGCAGCACAACGACGCGCAGATCGAAAATAGGACGCATGGCGGAATCTGGCCCTCGTCCCACGGTCGGGCAACGCGGTGTCCCGCTCAGCGTGACCCGATCGTTGCCGACGCCCCCGCTGTGCTCGGCGTGCTGGCGCGCTATGATTTCATGATGCTTACCACACTGCTTCTTGCCTTCCAGGTCCGCGCGGCCGTCGCCCCTTCCCTGCCGCAGCGCGACATTCCCGACCCCGGCGTCATCGCCACCGACCAGCGCGTCACGCCGGCGGGGGTCCAGTCGGTATTCAAGGGACGCGTGGGCGGCGTGAGGTTCGGCGCGACGTCCAGCGAACTCTGGGTGGCCGCCCCCGGCGGCGCGTACCGCATGAGCTGGCGCGACAACCGGGTCATCGCGCACGGCGAGTATGACGGCCGCCCCGGCGTGCAGGGGATCGCTTTTGATGCCGTGACCAACCGGGCATACGTCAGCAGCATCGGACGACTCCCGGCGTCGGTGGCGAACAACCGGCTGCCCGGCGAGAAAGAAAAGCCCGGCGCGCGCGTCATCGCGCAGGTACGCGCCTTCGCGCTCGGCGGCAATCCGCCCGAAGTTCCCGGCACGCCGCCCAAGGCGGCGCTCGCGTTCCGCTCCGACTCCATTGGCGATTACCTCGCCGGCGCACCGTCCGTGGCGCAGCGCAAGAACACCAGCGGACACCGCCCACTCGTAGTGCCGCTCCCCGCCAACGACCGCCTGGCCATCTTCGATGCCGATGACGGCACCTCACTCGGGGCCGTCGCCCTGGGTGTGCTTCCGGTGGCGAGCGTCACGAGTACCGACGGTGCGACGGCCTGGGTCAGCGTCTTCGGCGGCCCCAAGCCGACCAAGCGTGACCGCGCCGCGGCGCAGTGCTGCGACCCGCGGGTGGAGCCCGTGCGCATCGACGCGCGCGGCATCGCCCTGCCGGGCAGCGTGGTGCAGGTGGACCTCGTGACGCAGAAGGTCACGGCGACGATTGAGACGGGACTGCACTCGTCGGGCATCGCGTGGGACCAGGCGCGCGGGCTGCTGTACGTGGCCAACGGCAACTCCGACGACGTCTCGCTCGTCGACACGCGCGCCGCAAGGAAGACGGGCACCATTGCCGTCGCCCCGTTCCACGAACGCAAGATCGGGCTCGCGCCCACCGCCGTGGCGCTCTCGCCCGACGGCCATACGCTCTTTGTCGCACTGGGCGGCCTGAACGCCGTGGCGATGTACGACGTGAGCGCCGGCACGGCGCGCGACGCGCGACTGCTCGGCCTGATCCCCACCGGCTGGTATCCCACGTCGCTCGACGTCAGCGCCGACGCCACCACGCTGGCCGTCGGCACGCTGCTGGGCGTCGGTTCCGGGCAGGGCGAGACGCAGTCGGGACACCCCGGCGCCAAGGGGAGCTACGTGCACGCCAACCGCGGCTCGGTGAACGTGATCGCCATCCCGACAGCGGCGCAGCTCACCGCCTTCACCACCGGAGTGGCGCAGAACAACCGGCTCACGCTCCTCAAGGACGCGGCGCGCGACATCGCCCCGCGTCGCGACATCGCCGCGCGCGTCGTTCCCGAACGCCCCGGCGAGCCGTCACCCATCCAGCACGTCGTGTTCATCATTCGCGAAAACCGCACCTACGACCAGGTGCTGGGTGACGCCGGCCGCGGCGCGAGTGACAGCTCGCTGGTGATGTACGGCCGCGCCGTCACGCCCAACGCACACCGGCTGTCGGACCAGTTCGTGCTGCTCGACCACTTCTTTGCCAGCGGCGGCAACAGCGCCGACGGACACCAGTGGCTGACGCAGGCCAACGAGACCGAATACCCGTACTGGCCGCTCTATACCGGGCGCAGCTACCCCAGCGAAGGCGAGGATCCGCTCACCTACTCGAGCGGCGGTTTCCTTTGGGAGGCCGCCCAGCAGATGAAGAAGACCGTCCGCATCTTTGGCGAGTACGCACCGTCGCCCAAGAACGACTCCGCCGAAGTACGCCGTCGCCTGCTGGCCGACTGGAAGAACCGCGCGGCCTTGCCGGCCGGGTATTTCCGCGACCAGTTCCGCAAGAAGTACAACACCCGCAGCGAGATCCCATCGCTCGACCGCGTGCTCGTGCGCGAGTATCCGGGCTGGTCGCAGGGAACGCCCGATGTCGCCAAGGCGGAGGTGATCCTGGATCACCTGAAGGAATGGGAAACGGCCAAGGCGATGCCCAACCTGATCATGGTGATCCTGCCCAGCGATCACACGGTGGGGACCAGCGAAGGATGGTGCGTGCCCAAGGCCTGTGTGGCCGACAACGACCTGGCCCTGGGGCGCATCGTCGAGGGGCTGAGCCATTCGAGCTTCTGGCCGACCATGGCCGTGGTGGTCGTGGAGGACGACGCGCAGGACGCGGTGGACCACATCGACGGGCATCGCACGGTTGCGCTGGTCGCCAGCCCCTACGCGCGTCGCGGCATCATTGACAGCACGTTCTACAGCCAGCCGTCGATGGTGAAGACGGTGGAGTTGATGCTGGGGCTGCCGGCGCTCTCGATGTTCGACCTCGTGGCGACCGACATGCGCGCGAGTTTCCTGGCGCCGGGCGAGGCACCCGACTTCACGCCGTACACGGCCGTCGAGCCGGAGCAGAGCCTGTACGAGGTGAACGTGAAGGTGGGGGCGATCACCGGTCCGCACGCCAAGGAGCGGCGTGCGGCGGCCGTGGCGAGTTCTCGCATGAACTTCAGTGAGCCCGACGCTGCACCGGCGGACCGGCTGAACGTCATCCTGTGGCACGACGCGCGTGGCTACGACGCGAAGTACCCGGGGGTGAAACGCGCGGTCTTCTTTCCGCTCAGCATGGACCTGGGCGACGACGAGCGCGAAGAGCGAGCGGCGAAGCGGCCAGTCGCTCCGCGACCGTAGCGGAGCAGCGGGGAGGCGCCTTCCCGCTGGCGCCTCCCCGTTGGACGAACGCTACTTCCGGTAGTCCAGCGCCGGCTTCTGCGTCCCCAACCGCGTGGCGTACACGAAGTTCGGTCCACGCTGCGCGTCGAACTCGGCCCTGGCCGCGACAATCGTCGCCGGGCTGGTGAAGAGATCGGCGGCCGTCAGCGCCATCGTCTTGGCGGCGACGATCATTCCCTTGGCGCCGATCGACATGCCGCCCGCGGCCACTGCCTGCCACGAATGCGCCGCCGTGCCCGGCACCCACGTGGCCGCGCTCATCTGCACGGTGGGCACGCGCCAGCTGACGTCCCCGACATCCGTGGAACCACCACCGGCCGGGCGCGTGAAGTCGAGCGGCTGGATCTTGGACACCGACTCGAGCGCTGCCGACGACGCCGGCAGCGACTTCTGCAACTGCTCGGCCCACGCGCGTTCCGCGGCCGTGTACGTGTAGCCGCCGACGCGCTCGAGCGCGCGTTGCTGCACCTTGGCGAGCGTCTGGTTGATCAGGAGGTTGTAGACGGCCCCCGTCACGACCACCTCGGACGTGGTGCCGGTGCCCAGCGCCGCCCCCTTGGCCGCGTTCAGCACGCGCCCCCAGATCTCGTCCACCACCCGGATGTCGGGGTGCCGCACCACGTAGTAGACCTCGGCGAAGTCGGGCACCACGTTGGGCGCCCTGCCACCATTGGTGATCACGTAGTGAATGCGCGTCTCCTGCGGCACGTGCTCGCGCATGAAGTTCGTCATCATATCCATTGCTTCCACGGCGTCGAGCGCCGAGCGGCCGAGTTCAGGAGAGGCTGCCGCGTGCGCGCTGACGCCGCGGAAACGGAACTTCCCCGAGATGTTGGCCAGCGAACTCGTGGCATTCACGTCGTTGCGCGAGTCGGGATGCCAGGTCACGGCGACGTCGACATCGTCGAACAGGCCGTCGCGCACCATGTACACCTTGCCGGCGCCGCCCTCTTCGGCCGGCGTGCCATAGAAGCGCAGCGTCCCCGCGACCTTGTTGGCGATCATCCACTCCTTCACCGCGATGGCCGATGCCGCCGCCGCGGTGCCGAAGAGGTGGTGGCCGCAGCCGTGCCCCGCCCCGCCCACCGTCAGCGCGCGCTGCATGGGCGTGGTGTCCTGCGACAGCCCCGGCAGCGCGTCGAACTCGCCGAGGATGGCGATCACCGGCTTGCCACTGCCGTACTCCGCCGTGAATGCCGTCGGCATGCCGGCGATGCCCGCCTTCATGGTGAACCCGGCGGCGGCCATTTCGGACTGCAGCAGCGTGCTGCTCTTCACTTCCTGGTACCCAACCTCGGCGAATCCCCAGATCTGGTGCGCGACGTCGCCGTAGTGCGCGGTACGCGCGTCGATGGACGTGAGCATGCTGGCAGTCTTGTCGGTGCCCTTGGAAGCCTGCGCGCCCAGCGACGCGGCGGCGGAGACTCCGAGGAGGGCAAGCAGGCGAAGCGAAGCGCGCATGTTGTGGGTGGGTGGCTGGTGAGACGGCAATCGTCAGGAGCGGCGGTGGACCGGCAACAGTTTTGACGACTGGGGGGAATCTACGTGTCCTCGCCGTTGCGCGCGCGCAACGGGAAGCGCGCGGAGCACGTAGTGCAATGGTTGGGGCATCGGGACATATCGCCCCACGTGCTCCGACGGCGACGCTGGCCCGGTGTGCCGCCCCGCCCCGAGTTGTTCCATGTAAGTTCTGTGTTGCCTGCCGCTCCAAGGCTGTCCCCACTCCGGGAGAAACCGCTCGTGCGCCGTGTCCTCGCCCTCACCGTCCTTGCGGTGCTCGCCGCCGCCCCCAGCGCCAGTGCGCAGCCTGCGCAATCTCCGTTTGACGCGCTGCACTTTCGCGAGATCGGCCCCGCCGCCACCGGCGGCCGCATTCACGACCTGCAGATCGACCCGACCAATCCCGCCGTGCTGTATGTCGGCACGGCCTCGGGGGGCATCTGGAAGTCCGCCAACAACGGCGTGACGTGGAAGGATATTTTCGCGGGACAGCCCGACAACACCTTTGGCGCGCTCGCGATCTTCGAGGGGAACACGAAGATCGTCTGGGCCGGTTCCGGAGAGCAGAACAACCGGCAGAGCTCGTCGTGGGGTGGCGGCGTCTACCGCTCCACCAACGGCGGCGAGACGTGGAGCTTCCTTGGGCTGCACGACACGCGTTCCATCGGCCGGGTGGTGCTGCACCCCACCGACGCGAACGTGGCGTATGTGGCGGCCGTCGGAAATCTCTGGAAGGCTACGCCTGATCGCGGCGTCTACAAGACCACGGACGCCGGACGCACGTGGGCCAAGGTGCTCTACGTCGACACGTACACCGGCGCCACCGATCTGGTGATGGATCCGCGCAACCCGGCCGTGCTCTACGCCGCCACGTACCAGCGCCTGCGCAAGGCGTTCGGCTTCAATGGCGGCGGCCCCGGCAGCGCCATCTACAAGAGCATCGACGCCGGCGCGACGTGGACCAAGCTCGCGAACGGCATCCCCGCCGGCGACAAGGGGCGCATTGGCCTGGCCATTGCGCGCTCGAGGCCCGACGTGCTCGTGGCCACCATCGAACATCAGGGGGCCGGCGGCACCTATCGCACCGAGGACGCCGGCGCCTCGTGGAAGCGGATGAGCGCGGCCAACCCGCGCCCGATGTATTACAGCAAGCCGACCATCGACCCCAACAACGACCAGCGCGTCTGGCTCCCCGGCACGTACATCGTGAAGAGCGAGAACGGCGGCACGACGTTCGAGGAAGAACCGACGTCGCCGACGTACGATGTGGGGCTCAAGACCGATCACCACGTGCTGCGCGTGGACCCGGCCAACTCGAGCCACATCTATGTGGTGGGCGACGGTGGCTTGCACGAAAGCTTCGACATGGGCAAGACGTACATCCGCGTCAACAACATTCCCGTCGGCCAGATCTACCGCATCGCCGTGGACGACCGCGATCCCTACTGGATCCACGCGGGCTTCCAGGACAACCACTCCTTCATGGGCCCCAGCGCCACGCGGCACTGGCTGGGCATCCTCAACCAGGATTGGGTGGAGACGGGGTTCAGCGATGGCACGGGCAAGGCCGTGGACAAGGCCGACTGGCGCAAGGTCTACTCGTCGTCGAGCGGCGGGAACCTGACGCTCGTGGACCCGATCACGGGCGACGTCATGGGCATCACGCCGCGCCCACCCGCCGGCGAGCCGCCGTACCGCTTTGACTGGGACGCGCCCTTGATGGCGTCGCGCCACACGGCGGGCACAGTGTACCTGGGCGGCAACCGCCTGTTCACCTCCAAGGACTACGGTTCCACCTGGACGCGCAGCCCCGACCTTACGCGCTCGATCAACCGCGACACGCTCACGCTGATGGGCGTGATCAACCGCGACATCCGGCTCTCGCGCAACGACGGTGATGCGATCAGCGAAATTTCCAACTTTGCCGAATCGCCGATCGACCCCAAGATCCTCTGGGTGGGCACCGACGACGGCAACGTGCAGTTGACCACCGACGGCGGCGCGACCTGGAAGGAACTGAGCGGCAACATTTCCGGCGTGCCCAGCGGCACCTTCGTGGGCGACATCGTGGCATCGGCCGCGTCACGCGGCACGGCGTACGTGTCGTTTGACGCGCACCGCGACGGCGACTTTGCGCCGTACCTGTTCCGCACCGCCGACTTCGGCAAGACGTGGACGGCCGTCATCGCGGGGATTCCCGGCGACGACGCCTCCATTCGCGGTCTCGCGGAGTATCCCGGCCGCGCCAACGTGCTCTTTGCCGGCACCGAGCGGTCGCTCTTCGTCACGCACGACAGCGGCACGCACTGGACCAAGCTGGCCGCCAACCTGCCGACCACGCGCTACGACGACATCATCGTTCATCCGCGCACCAAGGACCTTGTCCTCGGCACGCATGGCCGCAGCATCTGGGTGCTCGACGACGCGTCGCCGATTGGCGAGTGGACGCCGGCGCTCGCGGCCAAGAAGGCGCACCTGTTCGCGGTGCCGCGCGCCACGCTGATGCTGTACTGGGAAGACGTGTCGAACATGGACCATTTTTTCTACGCCGCCGAAAACCCCGCGGAGGGGGCGGCGTTCACGTATCACCTGGCACAGACCGCACAGAAGGTGCGGCTGCTGGTGACCACGAGCGCCGGCAAGGCGGTGCGCGAGATGGCGGGGCCGACAGCCGCTGGTGTGCTGCAGCGCGTCAACTGGGACCTCCGCTTTCCGCTGACGGCGACAGCTGGTCGCGCCGGCGGTGGTGGTGGCGGTGAGGAAGGTGGTGGCGGCGGTGGTCCCGGCTCGCAGAAGCCCGGGGTGATCCAGTTGCCGGTGCCGGCGCACGACATCGCGTTGCGCGGCCCGCTCGTGGGACCGGGGACGTTCAAGGTGACGCTCGAAGTGGACGGCGTGGCGATCGAGTCGCGCACGTTCGAGGTGCGCGCCGACCCCATGGCGCGGCAGACGGTTGCCGAGCAGAAGGCGCGCGAGGCGTTCGTGGTGGAAGTGATGCAGTTGCAGGCGCGGGTCGACTCGCTGGCGACAACGCTGACGGCGAGACGCGCGGCGGCAACAGGCGACGAGGCCACGCGGTTGCAGGCGATTGAACAGCGCGTGGTGGGCGGACGCACGGGTGCGCCGGGAGGCGGCGCTGGTGGCCCCGGCGGTCGCGGCGGCGTACAGGGGGTACGGCAGCGGCTCGGCACACTGCTGGGCGTCTACACCAGTTCGGGGGCGCGCACCGGCACGATGTCACCGCCGACGGGCGCCATGCGGGCGACGCTCGCCGAGGTAAAGGCGGAACTGGCGAAGGTGGATAACGAGCTCAAGGGCGGCGCAGTGGCCAAACCCGCCAAGCCGGGCAAGTAAGCGATACTTTGTCTGGCGCCGCTGGGGCCGGCGCCAGGCGTTACCGTGGAACCGCCCTCCACAACGTCACGGCTTGCACGCGGGCGTGGGCATCTGGCCCGAGGCATCCCCGCGACCTTACGCTCACGGCGGGGAGCCTCCACATTCCTCACCGTAGGAGTGCGCTTGAGAATCCGCGTGTGGGACCACATGCGACGGCACCAGCCCGCCGCATTGTCATGGATGCGCGCCGTATCCCTCAGTCCACCACCGCAGGTGACCTATGGCGCGCATGACCAAGGCAGTTCCTGTCGGCGACGATCTGTACCGCACGCTCAGTAATGAGTCGCGGTCCGGGTGTAGCTGCCGGAACCTGACCCAGTAGGGCATCATGTCGCTCACGCAACGCTTCCGAATGGTGCTGGGCGTCCAAATCGCCCTCGGTATCGGCGTTGCGGTCCTGCTGGTCTCCCTGATCCGGAATCAGAACGAGCTGCGGCGGAGCCAGGACGCCCATCACCAAGCGTCCCTGCTGGCTGATGAACTGCGACAGAGTTCGGACGACCTGACGCGCATGGCGCGAAGCTATGTAGTCACCGGTGATGCGAGGTTCGAACGCGATTACTGGGCGATCCTGGACATCCGCAACGGGAAACGCCCGCGCCCGGTGGACTATCATCGAGTCTACTGGGACCTCGCCCTGCCAGGCAGGGAGCCCCCGCGCCCCACAGATCGGATCATCTCGATGCAGGACCTGATGGCCATCCTGGGCCTCACGGCGACGGAGCGGGAGTTGCTGTCCCGTGCCCAGGGCAACTCGGATGCCTTGGCACGCATCGAAGACATCGCCTTCCACGCGGTCAAAGGGCAGTTCGCGGACACCACGGGCGCCTTCACCGTCCACCGTGCACCAGACCGCGCGCTGGCGACGCGGTTGTTGAACGATTCGGCGTATTTCGAGCACAAGGCCGCGATCATGGCGCCCATCGATTCGTTCTACGTCCTGCTCGAGCGCCGGACCGCGGAACGTGTCGCCATGGACGAAGGTCGCACGCTGAGGCTGCTCCAGTCGTTGGGGGCGCTGCTGTTCACGATACTGGGCGCGTTCCTGTACTCCTTTCTCACGCTGCGACGCCAGATCACCGCACGCGAGCACTCGGAGCAGGCGCTGCGGACGAGCGAGGAACGCTGGAAGTTCGCCCTGGAAGGTTCTGGGGACGGCGTGTGGGACTGGAACCTCGAGACCGGCACCGCGGTGTTCTCCCCGGCGTGGAAGCGCATGCTGGGTTTTGCCGACCACGAAATCGCGGATCGTGTCGAGGAATGGACCGCGCGCGTACACCCGGACGACCTGCCGGGCGTGATGGCGACCATTCAGGCGCATCTCGACGGGACCACGGCCACGGCGGTCGTCGAGAATCGCATGCGGGCGAACGATGGGACGTGGCGGTGGATTCTGGGCCGCGGCATGGTGGTCGCCCGGAATGCGGACGGCAAACCGCTGCGCATGGTGGGAACGAACACTGACATCACCGAACGCAAGGAAGCCGAGCGCACGCTTCAGCTGATGGGTACGAGCCTGGACTCGGCGTCCGACGCCCTGTTCTGGATGTCGCCCGATGGGCGCATCGTGCATGTCAATGACGCCGCATGCCGTTCGCTGGGCTACACGCGCGGCGAGTTGCTGGCCGTGCGCGTGCCCGACGTGGACCCGCACTACAATGCCGACGTCTGGCCAACGCACTTTTCAGCATTACGAACGGCCGGCTCCCTGACATTTGAATCGGAGCAACGGACCAAGAATGGCGCTTTAATCCCGGTCGAGATTGTTGCCAATTACGTCCGGATCGGCGAGGAAGAGTTCAACTGCGCGTTTGTACGCGACATCACCGCGCGCAAGCAATCGGACGCCGCGCTGCAGGCGAGCGAAGCCCTGATGGAGCAGGCCTTTGGCGCGTCACCTATCGGCATGGGCCTGGTCAGCCTGGAGGGCCGCTACCTCAAGGTCAATCCGGCGTTATGCGCCATGCTCGGCTGGAGCGACGCCGAGCTGCTGGCGCTGGACTTCCAGTCGGTCACGCATCCCGACGACGTGGCGACCAGCGAAGGGCTCAGTCGAGAAATGATCGACGGCGTGCGCACGTCGTACCAGATAGAGAAACGGTATCGTCGCAAGGACGGGAGCGAACTCACTGCGCAGTTGAATGTTTCGCTGGTGCGGGACGCGGCCGGCGTGCCGGTGCACTTTGTGGCGCAGGTGCAGGACATCACCGGCCGCAAGTTGACCGAGGAGCGGCAGCGCGAGAACGACGCGCGGTTCCGCAGTTGGTTCGATCTTCCCATCGTCGGCATCTGCATCACGTCTCCAACGAAGGGGTGGCTGGAGATCAACGATCATCTGTGCGAGATGCTGGGCTACGAGCGGCGTGAACTTCAAGGGATGACGTGGGCCGACCTTACCCACCCCGAGGACCTGACGGCAGACAGCATCCAGTTCGAGCGGGTGCTTCGCGGTGAGATCGAAGCGTATTCGCTGGAAAAACGGTTCCTGCGAAAGGACGGACGGACGTTGCCCACTGAGTTGTCTGTCCGATGCGTCCGCAATCCCGACGGGACGGTGAACTACTTTGTGGCCCTGATAGCGGACATCACGGAGCGCCGTCGCATCGAGGCGGCGCACCGACTGGAAAGCGCGGCGCTGCAGGCGGTGGCAAACGCCGTGATGATCACGGACCGTGCCGGCGTCATCGTGTGGGCCAACAGTGCCTTCACCACCACCACGGGGTTCACGACCGACGAGACGATGGGCCGCACGCCGGGCGATCTTCTCCGTTCCGGCGAGCACGATCTGGCGTTCTACCAGGCCCTGTGGGGCACGATCCTCGCGGGCGACGTCTGGCGCGGCGAGATGATCAACCGGCGCAAAGGCGGCTCGCGGTATATCGAGGAGGTGACGATCACGCCGCTCATGGACCCGAGCGGCGCCATCACCCACTTCATTGCGGTCAAGCAGGACGTCACGCAGCGGAAGGTGCTGGAGTCCCACCTCCAGCAGGCGCAGAAGCTGGAGTCCGTGGGGCTGCTGGCCGGCGGCGTGGCCCATGACTTCAACAACATGCTGGGGGTGATCCTCGGCACTGTTGACCTGGCCATAGAAGAGGTTGATGCCACGCAGCCCATCCATGAGGAGTTGCTGGAAATCCGGATGGCGGCCGTTCGCTCGGCCGATCTCACGCGGCAACTGCTCGCTTTTGCGCGCCAGCAGACCATCGCCCCAACGGTACTCGACCTGAACGAGACCGTGCCGGGAATGCTCTCGATGCTGCAGCGACTGATCGGCGAGGACATCAGTCTCAATTGGCAGCCGGCAGCATCACTCTGGACGGTGTTGATGGACCGGTCGCAGATGGACCAGATTCTGACCAACCTGTGCGTCAACGCACGGCACGCGATCGCGGGCATTGGCACGCTGAGCATCGCGACCGCCAATACGCGCACGGATGCCGCGTTCTGCGAGGCGCACGCCGAGGCGGTGCCCGGGGACTACGTCATGCTCAGCGTGCGCGACACCGGGATCGGCATGGATGCCGCCACACAAGCGCGAATCTTCGAACCCTTCTTCTCGACCAAGGGCGTAGGCGAGGGGACCGGGCTCGGGCTTGCCACCGTATATGGCGCGGTCAAGCAGAACCTGGGGTTTGTGACGGTCTCGAGCGCGCTGGGTGAGGGGACGACGTTCGAGATCTACCTGCCGCGGCACGACGGTGCGGTCACGCCAGCGCGCCTGTCCGGACCCTCGGCTGCACACCTGCGCGGCGGCGAGACCATCCTGCTGGTGGAGGACGAGCCGGCGCTGATTCGGCTGGTCACGAAGGCCCTCGAAGCACAGGGTTATGTGGTGCTGGCCGCGATCAGTGCCGTGAACGCGCTGCGCCTGGCCACGGAGCATGCCGACACCATCCATCTGCTGTTGAGCGACGTGGTGATGCCCGGGATGAACGGCCGGGACCTGGCAGCCAGGGTGCAGGCGCTGCGTCCTACCATCAAATCGTTGTTCATGTCGGGGCATACGGCCGATGTCATTGCCATCCGCGGCCTGTTGTCGCCAGAGGTGCAGTTCATCGAGAAGCCGTTTACGCCCGTCGCCCTGGCGGCCAAGGTGCGTGAGGTGCTGGACGGGCCATAGGACCCACACCCGACGTGGCCACGTGCCCGGGGCTGCGGCCCCCATCGCCGCCCGCCTCCCCAGAGCGTAGATTCGGCGCCTGACCCCACCGGGAGTGCCATGTCTCCGTTTCTCGCAGAACTGTTCGGCACCATGATCCTCGTCATCCTCGGCGATGGCGTCGTTGGCAACGTGGTACTGAACAAGACCAAGGGACAGAACAGCGGCTGGATTGTGATCACCGCCGGCTGGGCCTTTGCCGTGACCATCGCGGTGTACTGCGTGGGAAGCATCAGCGGCGCGCACCTGAACCCCGCCGTCACCATCGCCATGGCGACCATCGGCAAGTTCCCGTGGGCCCAGGTGCCGGCGTACATCACGGCGCAGATGATCGGTGGCATCCTCGGCGGGGTCATCGTCTGGCTGGCGTACCTGCCGCACTGGGCCGCCACGACGGATAAGGACGGCAAGCTCGCCGTCTTCTGCACGGGGCCTGCCATTCGCAGCAGCGGCGCAAACCTGATCGCCGAGATCATCGGGACCTTTGTGCTGGTGCTCGCGCTGCTCGCCGTGCTGTCGCCGGCCAATCTCGTGCCCGATTCTGACCTGGCGAAGGGCTTTGGCCCCGCACTCGTCGGCGTCATTGTCTGGAGCATCGGGCTCTCGCTGGGCGGCACCACCGGGTACGCCATCAACCCCGCGCGCGACCTCGGGCCGCGCATCGCGCACGCCCTGCTGCCGATTGCCGGCAAGGGCAGCTCCGACTGGGGCTATGCGTGGATTCCCGTGGCTGGCCCGGTGATTGGCGGCCTGATCGGCGCCCTGACGTATCGCACCTTCTGGCTGTAGTTCGCCGTCTACCGTCTACCGTCTACCGTCTACTGTCTACCGTCTACCGTCTACCGTCCATATGCGTTTCATCCTGTCGCTCGACCAAGGCACCACCTCGTCACGCGCCATCGTCTTCGATCAGGCGGGCAGCATTGTCGCCGTGGCGCAAAAGGAGTTCCCACAGATCTTCCCCAAGCCGGGATGGGTGGAGCACAACCCCACCGACATCTGGTCCACGCAGGCCGGGGTGGCCGCCGAGGTGCTGCAGAAGGCCAAGCTGACGGCGGCCGACATTGCGGCGATCGGCATCACCAACCAGCGCGAGACAACGGTGGTGTGGGACCGCGCCACGGGGCAGCCCATCTGCAATGCCATCGTCTGGCAGGACCGGCGCACCGCGTCCATCTGTGACGCGCTGAAAAAGCGGAAGCTCGACCGCGTGATCCGCAAGAAGACGGGCTTGGTGCTGGACGCCTACTTTTCGGCCACCAAGGTGCAGTGGATCCTGCAGCACGTGCCGGGGGCCCGCGCGCGGGCCAAACGCGGCGAGCTCGCCTTTGGCACGGTGGACAGCTGGCTCGTGTGGAACCTCACGGGGGGCAAGGTGCACGTGACCGATGCGAGCAACGCGTCGCGCACCATGCTCTACAACATCGTGAAGGGCGACTGGGACGATCAGCTGCTGGAGATCTTCGGCGTGCCGCGGTCGATGCTCCCCGAGGTGAAGTCGTCGAGCGAGATCTACGGCCACACCACATTGCTGGGCGCGAGCATTCCCATTGCCGGCATCGCGGGCGACCAGCAGGCCGCGCTGTTCGGGCAGGCATGCACCAAGCCTGGGATGGTGAAGAACACCTACGGCACCGGCTGCTTCATGCTGATGAACACGGGGACCACGCCGATCGCCAGCAAGAACAACCTGCTGACCACGGTGGCGTGGCGCATTGGCACGCGCACGGAGTATGCGCTGGAGGGAAGCATCTTCATTGCCGGCGCCGTGGTGCAGTGGCTGCGCGACGGGCTGGGGATCATCCGGTCATCGGCCGATGTCGAGGCGCTCGCGGCGAGTGTGCCCGACACGCACGGCGTGTATCTGGTGCCGGCCTTTGCGGGGCTGGGCGCGCCGCACTGGGACCAATACGCGCGCGGTATCCTGGTGGGACTCACCCGCGGCACCACCAGCGCACACATCGCGCGAGCCGCGCTGGAAGGCATCGCACTGCAGGTGATGGACGTGCTGAAGGCGATGGAAGCGGACTCGGGGATCACGCTGAAGGAGTTGCGCGTCGACGGCGGCGCCTGCGCCAACAACCTGCTCATGCAGTTGCAGGCGGACCTGCTCAACTGCCCCGTCGTACGGCCGAAGGTCGCCGAGACGACGGCACTCGGCGCCGCGTATCTCGCGGGACTTGCGGTGGGCTACTGGAAGAACCAGGCGGACATCGCGCGGCAGTGGCAGGTGGACCGCCGCTTCAAGCCTTCAATGAAGGCGGCGGCCAGAACGAAGATGGCGGCCGGCTGGGACAAGGCGCTCGGGCGCGCGAAGGGATGGGAAAACGCCTAATCATCAAGCGGTCACCGACGCGCCGGCCGACGATTCGCCGCCGCCCGACGCCGCCTCTCTGGAGTTTTCCACCGACGAGATGCTCGCCATGGGGCAAGCGGTGGTCGCGCGCTCGGTCGATCACCTGGCCACGCTCGATC